>JBLNBI010000214.1:0-6440 GCA_050259815.1 Actinomycetota bacterium
GCAGGTCGGGCCAGGAGGGGGCGTGACTTGCCGGCACCAGATTCTCGATGCGCCGGCTGCGCGCGGCAGCCCGGGCCGGCTCTTCCGTGGGCCGCCAGTTTTCCAGCACCTCGCCCACCGAATCCGGTGCATTGCACAGCAGCAGCATGTCGCAGCCGGCCCGATGGGAGGCTTCAACCCGGTCGACGACACCGCCCGCGACGCTCGCCCCTTGCATGGACAGATCATCGCTGAAGATAACGCCATCGAATCTAACGTCATTTCTCAGATAATTTATCCATCTATTTGAAAATCCGGCTGTTTTACCATCCACCGCAGGATAGGTCACATGGGCCGGCATCACCGCATCCAGAGCCAATTGGCGATAGGGGGCGATGTCTTCCTGCAAGGCTTCAAGGGACCGTTCATCCACCGGAATGGCGACATGGGAATCCGCTTCGACATGACCATGCCCCGGGAAATGCTTGCCGCAGGCAGCCATGCCCGCCTGCCTCAACCCCTCGATCAGCGCCCCGGCGAGTTGGGCAACAGCCTCCGGACGACGATGGAAGGAACGGTTGCCGATGACGGTGGAGCAGCCGTAATCCAGGTCCAGGACCGGCGTAAAGGAAAGATCGACGCCCCGGGCCCGCAATTCGGCGGCCAGTACGTAGCCCACCTGCCTCGCCTTGTTCAGGGCGGATTCAGGATCCTGCTCCCAGGCCGCACCGAGGGCACTCATGGCCGGGAGACGGGTGAAGCCCTGACGAAAACGCTGAACCCGTCCGCCTTCGTGATCCGCCGCAATAAGGAGCCTGGGACTGCGCAAGCCGTGGATTTCGGCGGTCAGCTTCTCCAGTTGGGCCACGTCGGTGAAATTGCGGGAGAAAAGGATGATGCCCCCTACCAGCGGATGGCAGAGGCGCTCCCGGTCGAGGTCGGTCAGTTCGGTGCCGGCGATGTCGATCATCAGCGGCCCGAGGGGCATGGATTTCATGGTCTTTCGAGAATCACGTAGGCGACGGCGTAGTCCGCTTCGTCGCTGATGGAAAGATGGGCGACCAGGCCCTGGCCGATAACCAGGGCAGCCAGTTCGTCCCCGTAGGCGAAGGCCGGTTTCCCGGCCTGGTCATGAACCACGGCGATATTCGGCAAGGTTGCAGGAGGCCGCACCCCCGTGCCGAGAGCCTTCGAGAAGGCCTCCTTGGCGGCGAAGCGCTTGGCCAGGAAACGCCCCTTGTCGGGGGCGGATTCGAAGTCCTTGCGCTCCGAGGGAGCCAGGATTTTGTCGAGCGCCCGCTCCCCATGCCGCTCCCAGAGGGAACGCAGCCGGGCGACGGCGGCGATGTCGGTACCGATGCCGTAGATCATTCGCCCTTGTCAGCGGCTTCCCGCATAAGCTGCTTCATTTCCCGGACCGCTTCCCGCAGGCCGACGAAAACGGCACGGCTGACGATGGCATGGCCGATGTGCAGTTCCCGCACCCCGTGGAGGCGCGCCAGCGGCTGGACGTTGTAGTAATTGAGGGCATGGCCTGCATTGAAGCGCATTCCCAGCTGCCGGATGGCGTGGCCGGCCTGGCGGACCTTGTCCAGTTCCTCCACCACGGCAGCCGCCTCGGCATCCCGGCCCTTGGCATGGAAGGCATGGGCATAGGGACCGGTGTGGATTTCGCAAACCCGGGCGCCGATGCGGGCGGCGGCTTCCACCTGGGCCAGATCGGCATCGATAAATACGCTGGTGACGATGCCTGCATCCGCCAGACGGAACACTGCATCCTTGAGCATGGCCTCCTGGCCCGCCACGTCGAGACCGCCCTCGGTGGTCACCTCGTGGCGCCCCTCCGGCACCAGCATGGCCATTTCGGGCTTCAGGCGGCAGGCGATCCCGACCATTTCGTCGGTAGCGGCCATTTCCAGATTGAGCTTGATCTGGGTGAGGTCCCGTAGGCGGCGCACGTCTTCGTCCTGGATGTGACGGCGATCTTCCCGCAGATGGACCGTAATGCCGTCAGCCCCGCCCAGATGGGCTTCCACGGCCGCCCAGACGGGATCGGGCTCATAGGTCCGGCGTGCCTGGCGGATGGTCGCGACGTGGTCGATATTGACGCCCAGCTCAATCATAGTTCCTGCAGCTCCTTGAATATTTTTCGGGTTTCCAGTTCGGCTCCGCCCAGATAATAGGCCATGAGCGAACGCATGAGTTGCTTGGCTTCCACCCGGGTACGAGGGTTGGAGAAATCCTCGGCGTCGAGATCGAGCAGGGTCTGCCCCTTGACCATTTGCCCACCGGGCGCGCCGCTCCCCTCCCGGACCGGGCCCTGCTCGATCTGGTAGCTGTAGAAGGCATCAGGCTCAACCGCCTCGCCCTCGCTATCCCGGTCGAGGGTCAGGCCATAGCCCAGCTCCTGGAGCAGCGCCTTCTCGAAGCGCCGCAGATCGGGCTCCGACACCTTGCCTTCCGGGTCGCCTCCAAGACTTGCCAGCATTTCCCCATAGCGGGCGAAAAGCCGCTCGTGGGGATCTTCCCGGGGCAGCAGATGGACCAGCAGTTCGTTCAGGTAATAGCCGCAGAACAGGGCCGGCCCCTTGAGGAGCGGCTGGCCGCCCTGCCACTCGGCCTTCATCAGGGTGAGCACCTCTCCCTTGCCGGCCCATCCCAGTTCCAGGGGCTGGAAAGCCATGATAAGCCCCCGGATGGCAGAACGGGGACGGCGGGCACCCCGGGCCAGCAGGGCCAGTCGGCCGAAATCGCGGCTGAAGACTTCGACGATGAGGCTGGTTTCCCGAAAGGGATAGGTATGGAGAACGTAGGCAGGCTGCGCGTCGACCTTCTGCCGCTGCATTGCCGTTTACTCGTAGCCGAGGCTCTTCAAGAGGCGCTCGTCGTCAGCCCAGCCCGATTTCACCTTGACCCACACCTCCAGGTAGACCTTGCTGTCGAACAGGCGCTCCATGTCCTGCCGGGCCTCGCTGGCGATGCGTTTCAGGGATTCGCCGCCCTTGCCGATGACAATGGCCTTGTGGCTGTCGCGATCCACCACGATGGCTGCGTAGATGCGGCGCAGGCTGCCTTCCTGCTCGAACCTCTCGATTTCCACCGCAGCGTTGTAAGGCAACTCGTCCCCCAGGAGGCGGAAAAGCTTTTCCCGAATGTACTCGGACGCCAGGAAACGCTCGCTCTTGTCGGTCAGCTCGTCTTCCGCGAAAAGCAACTCCTCATTGGGCAGGTACTTGCGAGCCTCGGCCAGGAGCTGGTCGGTCTGCCGCCCCTTGACGGCGCTCACCGGCACCACGGCCGCGAAATCGTGCTCGGCGGAAATCTGGGCCAGGAAGGGCAGCAACGCACCCTTGTCCTTTAGGCGGTCGGTCTTGTTCACCACCAGGATGGCAGGAATGTCCGGCGGCAACAGCTTCATGACCGCCCGGTCCCGGGCGTCGAAATGCCCTGCCTCGATGACAAACAGAATGACATCCACGTCCACCAGGGTCTGGGTAACGCCCCGGTTCATGGCCCGGTTGAGGGCATTGGAGAAGCGGGTCTGGAACCCCGGTGTATCGACGAAGACGTATTGCGCGTCCGGATTGGTCAGGATGCCGGTGATGCGATGCCGGGTCGTCTGGGCCTTGCGGGAGACGATGCTGATCTTCTCGCCGACCAGATGGTTGAGCAGGGTGGACTTGCCCACATTGGGACGGCCGACGATGGCAATGTAGCCGGAGCGGATATTGGTCATGGATTCAGGGCTTTCAGGGCGTTTTCGGCGGCTGCCTGTTCGGCCAGGCGGCGGCTGCCGCCCTCGCCGAGGGTTCGGACACCGAAACTGTCGATTTCGCAGGCCACCTTGAACAGCTGACTATGGGCTGCGCCGGTGGTTTCCAGGACGACGTAGTGGGGCAGCGGCTTTTTGCGCCCTTGGAGCCATTCCTGGAGACGGGTCTTGGCGTCCTTCATGCTCTGCCCCGGGGCGAGTTCGCCGAGGAGACTCGCATAAAGGCGCAGGATGGTCTGGTGGGCTGCCTCGAACCCCCCATCCAGATAGATGGCACCGAAGATGGCCTCAAGGGCATCGGCCAGGATGGAGGGACGCTGGTGCCCCCCGCTTCTCATCTCCCCTTCCCCCAGGCGCAATTCATCGCCGAGTTGCAGGCCCAAGGCCAGCTTGTGGAGACTGTCCTGCTTGACCAGATGGGCACGCAGCCGGGAAAGCTGGCCCTCGGGCAAATCCGGATACCGGCGGTAAAGCTCGGCGGCGATGGCGCAGTTGAGGATGCCGTCGCCGAGGAATTCCAGCCGTTCGTTATGGAGAGAACTGTGGCTGCGGTGGGTTACCGCATTGAGCAGCAGGGACTCGTCGGTGAAGCGGTAGCCGACGGCCCTGGCAAGACGGGAAAGATTCATTACTCCTAGCCGCCGGAGGCGGTCGAGCCCTTGTACTCGATCATCAGGCTGACATTGCGGAACAAGGGGATACGCTTTTCATAAGCGAAAGAAATGACCACCTGCCCGCCTTCCTTGGAAATATCCAGTTGATCGGCGCTGAAATCCAGATAGTCCACTTCGGCGAATTTGGTAAACGCTTGCTTGATGTCGGCGACCGTCGCGCCCTGGCGCGCCTGCTCCGCTACCGTCTTGCTGTCTTTCAGGATCTTGTAGTACTCGACGACCGAAGGAACCACCTTCATGCCAAGCAGCGCCAGAAGGGACACGACAATACCCCAGAACAAGAGCCCGGACAGGCTGAAACCCCGTTGATATTTCATTCTTATTCCCCTTTACCGGAAAGAGCCGACCCGGCTCAAGTCGCTGAAATTGAGCCAGATGAAGAAGGCTTTGCCGACAATATTTTCATCGGGCACGAAGCCCCAGACCCGGCTGTCGCGGCTATTGTCGCGATTGTCGCCCATCATGAAATAGTGACCGGGAGGAACCGTGCAAATCACGCCGGAATGATTGTAGATGCAATTTTCCCGGTACGGAAAGGGCACCGTGTCGGGGACGAAGGCCGGCGCATCGGCATCGTTGAGCATGCGATTCTCGACATCACCGAGTTTTTCGACGTACTGCTCGGAGTAGTAAAGGCGCTCCGGATGGAGATAGTCGCCGACCTTTTTCACTTCCACGGGCTGACCGTTGATGGTCAGGCGCTTGTTCTGGTAGGCGATGCGATCCCCCGGTAGCCCCACGACCCGCTTGATGTAATCCAGCGAGGGGTCCTCGGGATAGCGGAAGACCATGACATCGCCCCGCTGGGGAGTATTGACTTCGATGACCTTCTTGTTGATCACCGGCAGACGGATGCCGTAGGTAAATTTGTTAACCAGGATGAAGTCGCCCACCAGCAAGGTCGGGATCATCGAGCCAGACGGAATCTTGAAGGGCTCGACAATGAAGGAACGCAGCACGAAGACGATAAGAATGACCGGGAAGAAGCTCGCCCCCCACTCCACCCACAGCGGCTCCTTGGCGTCCTTGGCCCGCAGCTTGCGGAACTTCAGGAAGTCCACCGCGTAGAGGGCGCCGGTGATCAGCAGCAGAATGAATAGGATCAGGGCGAAGTTCATCGGTGTTTTTCTTTCTTAGTTATCGACGCGCAGCACGGCCAGGAAGGCTTCCTGGGGAATTTCCACGCTGCCAACCTGCTTCATGCGCTTCTTGCCGGCCTTCTGCTTTTCCAGCAGCTTCTTCTTCCGGGTGATATCGCCGCCGTAGCACTTGGCCAGCACGTCCTTGCGCATTGCCTTGACGTTTTCCCGGGCGATGATGTGGGAGCCGATGGCGGCCTGGATGGCGACGTCGTACATCTGGCGGGGGATGAGTTCCCGCATCTTGCTCGCCAGTTCCCGGCCCCGGAACTGGGAATTGGCCCGGTGCACGATCAGGGACAAGGCATCCACCTTGTCGCCGTTGATCAGCACGTCGAGCTTGACCACGTCGGCGGACCGGTATTCCTTGAAATCGTAATCCAGGGAAGCGTAGCCCCGGGAGCAGGACTTCAGCTTGTCGAAGAAGTCCATCACCACTTCGGCCATGGGCATCTCATAGACCAGCTTCACCTGGCGGCCGTGGTAATGCATATCCACTTGGTTGCCGCGCTTCTGGTTGCACAGGGTGATGACGTTGCCCAGGTAATCCTGGGGCACGAAGATGGTCGCGGTAATGATCGGCTCGCGGATTTCCGCCATCTTGCCGACATCCGGCAACTTGGCCGGGTTTTCCACCTGAATGACCTCGCCGTCCCGCATGACCACCTCATACACAACGGTCGGCGCGGTGGTGATGAGGTCCTGGTCGAATTCCCGCTCCAGGCGCTCCTGGACGATTTCCATGTGCAGGAGCCCGAGGAAGCCGCAACGGAAGCCGAAGCCCAGGGCTTGGGACACTTCCGGCTCGTACTGCAGGGAGGCGTCGTTGAGCTTGAGCTTCTCCAGGGATTCCCGCAGGGAGTCGTACTGGTTGGC
>JBLNBI010000215.1:0-3250 GCA_050259815.1 Actinomycetota bacterium
ATGCTGTTTTTCAGCACCGATTCCATTTCGGAGCCGGGTTCCACCATGGGCAGGAGCTTTTCCCAGTAGGCGGCGGCTTCCGCCCGCTTGCCCGTCTGCATGGCGGCAACGCCGGCCAGGAGCAGGGCCTGGGGATGCTCGGGATCGAGCTTGAGGGCCTGATCGATCAGCTCCTTGGGCTTGCCCAGCATGCGGTTCTGGTTGCTCATGGCCAGAGCCTCGGCGTAGTCGGTGGCGAGGCCCGGGTCCTGGACTACGATCTTCTCGGCCTTGCCGTAGGCCTCGGCGGCCTCGGCGTAGCGGCCCATGGCCTTGTAGGAGCGACCCAGCATGATCCAGCCCTGCATGTCGTCCGGGTTGGCCTTCAGGCGATCGGCCAGCTTGGCCACCATGCCCTCGATCTGCTGGGGCGTAACCTCGGTACGGGGCGCAGTGAGGGCGGGTTCCAGGGCGCGGGGATTGCCGAGGATGGTATAGCCCACCACCGACAGCACGGGCACCAGCACCAGCAGGGCCATGGCGGCCTTGCGGCTGGGGCGCAGGCTGGCGGCTTCCTGGGTGTCCGGCTGGACTTCGGCGAGGAGGCGGTGCTGGAGTTCACGTTTTGCCTGCTCGAAGTCGGCATCGGCCAGCTCACCCTCGGCCTTTTCCCGCTCCAGTTCGGCCAACTGGTCCCGGAAGATGGCCAGGTTGGCGGCCCGCCGGTCGGCAGGGGTGGTGGCCGGCTTGCGGGCCAGCCACAGGGGCGGCAGCAGGAAGGCGGCGACGACAATGACGAGGAGCGTCGCGAAGATGGCGAAGAGCGCGGTGGGGGTCATGAATTCTTGGTTTCGTTCAACAGGGCTTCGGCACGCTTGGCTTCCTCATCGGACAGGGGCGCGTCGTCGGTGACCAGCTGGTTGCGCTGCTTGAGGTAGCGGCCCAGGGCGACCAGGCCGATCAGCATGAGGGCCAGGGGGCCGACCCACAGGTGCACGGTGGTGGCCTTGAAGGGCGGGTTGTAGAGGACGAAGTCGCCGTAGCGGGCCACCATGAAGTCGATGATTTCCTTGTCCGTCTTGCCGTCCTTGATCATGGCCCGGATTTCCCGGCGCAGGTCGTCGGCCAGCTCGGCGTGGGAGTCGGCGATGTTCTGGTTCTGGCAGACCAGGCAGCGCAGCTCCTCGGAAAGCTTCATGAGGCGCTTTTCCGCCACCGGGTCGGCGGCCAGGGGCGCGGCGTCGCCGGCCCAGGCGAGATGGGCTGCCAGGGCCAGGCAGAAGGCCAGGATCAGCCGCTTCATTTGGACAGCTCGCCGATCAGGGGCAGGATCTTGCCGCCCAGCACGTCGGGGGTGATGGGCCCGATGTGCTTCATGCGGATGGTGCCGGCCTTGTCGATGACGTAGGTCTCGGGCACGCCGTACACCCCGTAGTCGATGCCGACCCGGCCGTCCAGGTCGAGGACCGACAGGGTGTAGGGATTGCCGTGCTGGTTCAGCCACTGGTCGGCCCGCTGGATGGCCAGCTTCTTCTCGTCCTCGGGGGCGACCTTGGCCATGTCGATCTCGCCGTCGCCGCGAACTTCCTTGTAGTTCAGGCCCACCAGGGGAACGCTGGCGCGCTTGGAAAATTCCACCAGCACCGGATGCTCCTGGCGGCAGGAGACGCACCAGGAGGACCAGACGTTCAGCAGCCAGACCTTGCCTTCCATGTCCTTGGGACCGAAGGTCTTGGTCGGGGTGGCGAGGACCGGCAGGTTGAAGGCCGGGGCAGGCTTGCCCACCAGGGGCGACGGCACTTCCCGGGGGTTCAGGTTGAGGCCGACGGCCAGGAGGACGACGAGGGCGATGAAACCGAGGAGAGGCCAGAGGAATCTGTTCATGCGGTTTGCGAAGCGGTGGAGGTTGAGGGGGTGGCGGCCGTGGAACGGGCCTTCACCCGGTAGCGGCGGTCGAGGAGGGCGCAGAGGCCGCCCAGGGCCATGAGGATGCAGCCGCCCCAGATCCAGTCGACGAAGGGCTTGTAATAGACCCGCACGGCCCAGGCGCCTTCCGGCTTGTCCCGGTCGATGGGCTCGCCCAGGGAGACATAGACGTCCCGCAGCAGGCCGGCATCGATGGAAGCTTCAGTCATGGGCATGCCGGAGGAGTGGTAGTTGCGCTTTTCGGGGGCCATCTTGCGGTCGAAGCGGCCGTTCACCGAGAGGTCGATGTCCCCCTGGGCCGCCACGTAGTTGGGGCCTTCCACGGACTTCACGCCGTTGAACTTGAAGCTGTACCCGGCCACGGTGACCGTGTCGCCCGGCTCCATCTTCACGTCCTTCTCATCCTGGAAGCCGCCCACCATGGTGACGCCCACCACGAACACGGCGACACCGATGTGAGCCAGGTGCATGCCGAAGAAGTGGCGGGGCTGCTTCAGGGCGGCGGCCAGGAAGGGCTGGCCGGCCCGGGTGTGCTGGACCCGTTCCACGAAATTCATGGCGGCGGTGATGGCTATCCAGGCGGCGAGCAGGAGGCCGAGGCCGACCAAGGGCGTCCAGCTGCCGTAGACGAAGGGCAGGGCGACGGCCACCGCGGCAGCGGCCGCGAAGGCCCAGCGGGTGAGGCGTACCAGTTCGGGCAGGGAGGCTTCCTTCCAGCGGGCGAAGGGTCCGACGCCCATCAGGAAGAGCACGGGCACCATCACCGGCACGAATACCGCGTTGAAGTACGGGGGGCCGACGGAAATCTTGCCCAGGGCCAGGGCGTCGATGATGAGCGGGTAGAGGGTGCCCAGCAGCACGGTGCTGGCTGCCACCACCAGGAGCACGTTGTTGGTGAGCAGCATGGACTCCCGGGAAACCAGCCCGAAGCGGCCGCCCAGGCCCACCTTGGGGGCGCGCCAGGCGAAGAGGGCGAGGGAGGTGCCGATGACGGCCACCAGGAAGACCAGGATGAAGATGCCGCGCCGGGGATCGGTGGCGAAGGCGTGGACCGACGTCAGCACGCCGGAGCGGACCAGGAAGGTGCCAAGAAGCGACAGGGAGAAGGCGGAAATGGCCAGGAGCACCGTCCAATTCTTGAAGCTGCCGCGCTTCTCCGTCACCGCCAGGGAGTGCATGAGGGCGGTACCCACCAGCCAGGGCATGAAGGAAGCGTTTTCCACCGGGTCCCAGAACCACCAGCCGCCCCAGCCCAGCTCGTAATAGGCCCACCAGGAGCCCATGGCGATGCCGAGGGTCAGGAAAATCCAGGCGGCGGTCGTCCACGGCCGGGACCAGCGGGCCC
>JBLNBI010000216.1:0-3597 GCA_050259815.1 Actinomycetota bacterium
CTGGTGGGCACCGCCCGGGATAAGGCGAGCGTCGCTTCCTTCGTCCTCGACGGCTACCGCACCGAGGAGGTGGGCAAGGCCTTGAACGAGGAGGGCATTGCCGTGCGCTCCGGGCATCACTGCGCCCAGCCCATCCTGCGCCGCTTCGGCCTGGAAGCCACGGTGCGGCCGTCCTTCGCCTTCTACAACACCTGCGAAGAGGTGGACAAGCTGGTGGCGGTGGTGCAGCGCCTGGCCCGCGGCAAGGGCCGGGTGCTGTGACGGCGGGGCGGGCCTGGGCGATCGGGTCCGTCCGCCTTTTCGGGCCGCCCGCAGCCTGCGAATCCGCAGGGCGGGCGGCATATGGATATCAGGATTTCTTAGTTCAGGGCCCGACGAGCGCCCGCTATTCTCGGTTTCATGTGTGAGTTCATGCGCCCACTCTTCGTCCCAGGTGTCGATCATGGCCGGTTCCGGTGACTGCCGTCCCCTCGCCAAGCTGCCGACCCTCCAGCGTAATGCCCTGAGGAAGCTGTTCGACCGCCCGGAATTCACGCCGGAAGAGGTGGCGGCCCTGGGCTATCGGCGTGTCCTCCAGGCCGAGGGCATCGGTTCCAAGGGCATCGCCACCATCCAGGCCTGGTTGCTGGAATACGGCTACGAACTCCAGCCCGACCTGCCCGCCCGGAAGACGGCGGGCGCCCCGGGGCGCTATTCCCAGCAGCGCCTGGAAACGGCCCTGCGGGTCCTGCGCAACTACGGCTACATCGTGCAGGAGCCGGAATAGCCAGCCCGGCTGGCCGGGGTGGCTACTCCGCTCTTTCAGGCCGGCAGCAATCCCTTCACGTCCTCTACGGTGACTACATCGGCGAAGCGGTCCGCCAGGGCCGCCAGGCTCGCCCGGTGCTGGGTCTCCCCATCGATCCCCCCGGGGAGCGGCCGGGAAGCGCAGGCGTCGCCCGCTACCACCACCCGGTAGCCTCGGTGCATGGCGTCGCGGGTGGCGGTATCCACGCACATGTGGGTCATGAAGCCGGCGATGATCAGGCAGCCGATCCCCTTTTCGCGAAGCAGCTCGTCCAGGCCGGTGCCGTGGAAGGACGAGGGCATTCCCTTGGTCAGGCGGTGGTGGCCTTCCCGGGGTTCCAACCCAGGGATGGGCTCGGCCGCCGGGGTGCCGGGGGCGAACAGGGCGGCGTCGGGCTTTGATGAGATGTGGTGGATATGGATGACCGGGATGCCGGCCCCATCCGCCAGGGCCATCAGCACCCCGGCATGGTAGATGGCTGCAGCCCCGCCGGTTACGGGCAATCGACCGTCCAGGTATTCCCGCTGGTAGTCGATGAGGAGCAGGGCAGTCTCATACGGCCGGATTTGGGCCAGAGGCGGGATGCCCGCCCAGGTGCGCAGGGTTTGGGGTGCCATGGTGCCTTTTTACAGGGATTGGGCAGCCCGCTTGCGGGCGGCCTGGGTTTCGCCGTCGTAGCCCCAGTCGCCGGCCGGGATTTCCTGGACCTGGACGTAGATGGGCGTGGCCTCCGCTCCGAGGACCGAAGCGAGGAGGGCGTGGGCGGCCCGGATGAAGGCCGCCTTTTCCTCGCCGGTATTGGTGCCGGCGGTGATGAAGGCCTCCATCTGGGCAAGGGTGGCGCTGCTTGCCAGGGACTTGCCATTGACCGACCAGTTGGGAACCGGGCTGGTTTCCACGGCCACCACGACCACCTCCCGGCGCTTGCCGAGAATCCCGGCCATGAGGTCCGTGGTGCCGCGTTGCAAATGGGCGATCCGGTCGGCGGTCGGGCAGTGGCCGGCCAGGGAAATGCGGATGAAGGGCATGTCGGTTCTCCTGGGTGATGACGTGCCCATTTTTCCCATCCCCGGTGGCGGGTACAATCCGCAAAACTGACGATTGAATGTTTCCAAATCGAGAACGATAGCCATGGACAAGACCCTGCTGGAACAGATCGAGGACATCGCCGTATTCGCCACGGTGGTGGAGCAGGGCAGCTTTTCCGGAGCGGGACGGCGGCTGGGCATCGCCAAATCGGCCATCAGCAAGAAAGTGGATCGCCTGGAGCGCAGCCTCGGCGTGCGCCTCCTCAACCGCAGCACCCGTTCCCTGTCCATGACCGAGGCCGGCCGGGCCATTCACGGCCGGGCGGTGCAGTCCCTCGCCCTGCTGGAGGAGGCCCGGGGCCAGGTGGCCAATCTGCGGGAGGCGCCCCGGGGGCTCCTGCGGGTGACCACCTCGGTAGCCTTCGGCCGCCTCTGTGTCGTTCCGCTCCTGGCGGAATTCCTGGCGGCCTATCCGGAAGTCCGGGTTCAGCTCACCCTCCTGGATCGCCTGGTGGATCTGGCGGAGGAGGGCTTCGATGTGGCTCTTCGCCTCGTCCGCTCGCCGCCGGACCAGGTGGTAGCCAAACCCCTGATGCCCATCGATTTCGTAGCCTGCGCCGCCCCGGCCTATCTGAAAGGAAAACGGGTGGAGTCGCCCCGGGACCTGGCGGGCCTCAACTGCCTGTACTACGGCTACCGGGACCTGGGCAGCGAATGGGTCTTCCAGCGGGACGGCCAACGGGAGTCGGTGCGGGTGGATGGCAACGTCGTGGTCAATAGCAGCGAGGCGGTCCGGGACCTGATCATGGACGGCGTGGGCGTCGGCCTGGTGGCCCGCTACGCAGTGGCGGAGGAACTGCGCCAGGGACGGCTGGTACCCCTCCTGCCCGGCTGGACTCCGGCCGGGCCCTTCCAGCAGACGGCCTTCGCCATCTGGCTGCCCCAGGTCCACCTGCCCCCAAAAATCCGGGTCTTCGTGGATTTCCTGGCGGAAAGGCTGGGGCGGGGCTAGGTCGTCAGGTGCTCGGCCAAGATGCCGGAGGTGCGGCGCAGGCGCTTGGACAACAGTCGGGCGAGGGAAGACATGAAGCGATAGGCCACGGCGGGGTGTTCCGCCGCCAGCTTGTCCAGGCTTTCGTGATTGATGGTGACGAATTCGCAGGCTGTCTCGGCCACGCACTGGGCGGAGCGCCGCTCCCGGTCCAGGAGGGCCATCTCTCCGATGATGCGGCCCTTGCCCTCGTAGGAGAGCAGATGGCGGCCGCTCTCGCCGCTCTTGTAAATGGAGATGCGCCCGTCGATGAGGATGAGCATGAAGCTCCCCGGATCGCCCTCGTTGAAGATTACATCGCCCTTGTCCACGCTGGATTGGCCCAGGTAGCGGCTGAGGATTTCGAGGTCGTGGTAGGCAAAGTCCTGGAGCAGGTCTAGGCCCAATACTGTTCATGTAGCTACGGCTCGTATGATTGTGGGTTGAGGCAAGCACGGCTGGTTGAGCGCTGCCCCCCGGTGACGTAGGTGAAAGTTGCTCATTTTTCGTTTGACGCCCCGGGGATTGCGTTTGCCGCGGCTGGTGACGGCGCGGACGGCAGCGATCTCTGTGAGCAGGCTATCGATCCAGGCCGGCCGGTGCTGAGGGGGGAATGGCGGCGGCAGCCGGCAAACGTCGCTTGAGGACCCGGACAGCATGGATGAAGGAGAGATCCTCGGCGGCCTGCTGGCTCCGACTGGCGGCTTCCACCATCAGGCGGCGGATGGCCGCGTGGGCTAGCAACAAGGCAT
>JBLNBI010000217.1:0-5225 GCA_050259815.1 Actinomycetota bacterium
CAGGGAATTCAACGCTTAGTCAGGACAGCAGGGGGGCGGCCATGTGTTGCTCTCCGCCCCGATGGATCCGCTTGAAAAGATAGGTTTCGAAATCCTCGGCCGGCATGGGCCGCCCGAAGAAGAAGCCCTGCACCTCGTCGCAGTGGGACAGGCGGAGATGGTCGAGGACCGCCTGGGTTTCCACCCCCTCGGCGATGGTCTTCAAGCCGAGGGTCTTGGCCATCTGGACGATGGCCTGGACGAGGGCCGCGTCTTCCGGATCGGTGGCCATGTCCCGGACGAATGACCGGTCCACCTTGAGCTTATCCACCGGGAAGCGCTTCAGGTAGGAGAGGCTGGAGTAGCCCGTACCGAAATCGTCGATGGAGAGCTTCAACCCCAGTTCCTTGAGGCGGGTGGCCTTCTCCAGGACCGATTCCGTGTCCCGGATGAGGATGGATTCGGTAATTTCCAGTTCCAGCCAGCGGGCGTCCAGGCCGCTTTCCTCCAGGGCGGATACCACCGTGTCGTAGATCTCCGGGGTGCGGAACTGGACCGCGGACAGGTTGACCGCCACGACCACCGGCGGCAGCCCGGCCCGTTGCCAGGCGACGGCTTGCCGGCAGGCCTCCTGGAGGACCCAGGTGCCGATGGGCACGATAAGGCCGCTGTCCTCGGCGATGGGAATGAACCGTCCCGGCGGCACCAGCCCCAGCTCCGGGTGATACCAGCGGAGCAGGGCCTCGGCGCCGACCACGGCACCCGTGTGCAGATCCACCTGGGGCTGGTAGTGGAGGACCAGTTCGCCCCGCTCGGCGGCTCCCCGCAGCTTGCCCAGGAGGTTCATCCGCTCCACGGCATCGGCGTTCATCTTCCGGTCGAAGAAGCGGTAGGTGTTGCGTCCGGCCTCCTTGGCCTCGTACATGGCCAGGTCGGCGTTGCGCAGGAGTTCGGTGGCGTCGGTGCCGTCGTCGGGATAGATGGCGATGCCGATGCTGGGGGAGGTCACCAGTTCCCGATCCTCCACCTGGAAGGGAGCGGCGAAGGCGGAAACGATCTTTTCGGCGATGTTGCTGGTGTCGTCCCCGTGGGCCAGGCCATTGAGGACGATGAGGAACTCATCCCCGCCCAGGCGGGCGACGGTGTCCTCGTCCCGCATGGCGGCCTGGAGCCGGGCGGCGGCCTGCTGAAGGAGGGCGTCGCCGGCATTGTGGCCCAGGGTGTCGTTCACCTGCTTGAAATTGTCCAGGTCGATGTACATGGCGGCCGCCCGGGTGCCGTTACGTCGGCTGTGGCCCATGGTGTGCAGCAGTCGGTCGTGGGCCAGGACCCGGTTGGGCAGGCCGGTCAGGGTGTCGTAATGGGCCTGGTAGGCGATCTTTTCCTGCTGATCGTGGCGTTCGGTGATGTCCTCCCGGGACAGCAGCAGGTGGGCGGCGAAGCCGCTTTCGTCCTGGACCGCGGCCAGGTGGATGCGCTCCCAGTAGATGCTGCCGTCCTCCCGCTGGCTTTGTCTTTCCGTTTCCCAACAGCGCTCGCCGCTGATGGCGACCAGGATGGCCTCGTCCATGTCGATGGCCTCGCCGCCGCGCAGGGCGTTGGAAAGGTGGGTTCCGGCCAGGGAAGGGAGGGCGTCGCCGGTGATCTTCTGGTAGGCGGCGTTGGCGTACTCGATCTTGCCGTCGATGCCGGCGATCAGGATGCCCACCGGGTTCTGTTCGACGGCCTGGGAGAAGAGGGTCAGGCGCCTATTGGCCAGCCGCAGGTCCCGGGTGCGGGCTTCCACCCGGTCCTCCAGCTCCAACTGGGCGGTGCGCAGGGCGGCCTCCCGGGAGAGGACCTGCTCCCGCATGGCGGTGAAGGCGGCGGCCAGGTCGCCGATCTCGTCGTAGCGGTAGATGGCGACCCGGCCGCTATCCTTGCCCTCCGCCAATTGCTGGGCGTGATTGTGCAGCACTCGGATGCGGCGGACCACGATCCGCCCCGACAGGGCCAGGCCGGCGACCATGACGGCGGTGCCCAGCAATACGAGAAGCAGGAACTGCTGGCGCTCCACCGCCTGGTTGCCGGTGGTCTGGAGATAGGCCTCGGCGGCGGCGATCTCAGTCTGGTCCGCCAGTTCGCCCAGGGTCCGCTGCATGGCGTCGAAGGGCAGCCGGGAACCGGAATGGGTAATCCGGGCGGCGGCGGAGAGGTCCATTTCCTCGGTCAGGCGGATCTTTTCCATGAGCCGGGTGCTGTAATCCTGCCAGTGGCGGAGCAGTCGCTCGGCATCGGCCGGGGCGTGCTGCCCCAGGCGGCCGGCGAAGTCCCGCAACTCGACGTCGAAGGTCTGCACCTCGCCCCGCATCCTGCCCACGTGCCCCTGGACGGCGAAGACGTCGCTGATGGTGCCGAGTTCCAGTTCCTGGTTGCGCATGGCCGCCAGCCGGGACTGGAAGTGGTGGAGTCGGGCGAGGGGGCGGACGTGTTCCTCCAGCATGGTGACCAGGCGCTCGGAACTGCGTTGCAGCATGTCGTTTCCGAGGACCAGGAGGCTGGCGACGATGATCCCGCCGGCGGCGAAGCCGGTGAGGAGTTGGGCAAGGAGTCCGAAGCGAGTTGGCAATTTCATGGCTGGTCGCATCGACGGAAAGTTCATCGGCGGGCGAGGCCCGATTCTTTGAGGCTGGAGGCCCCCTGGAAGGCGCGCAGGGCCTGAACCTGCTTGTCCCGCCCCCGGCGCTCGGTGATTTTTTCCCACTCGGCTGCCGTTCGGCGCATGGCTTCCGTTGCCGTCTCGTCGCCCTTGGCCGCCAGCCAGAGATGGCGATCCAGAGCATCGAGATACTCCCCGTCGCCGGGCACGCCGGTGCCGGGGGGAAGGGCGGCGGGCCATTCGCCGGCGAAGACCGAGAGGGCGGCGGGGCTGTAGAGGGCGGTGATGCGCTTGTCCTTGAGGTGGTGCCATCGATAAGGATCGGTGAATCCGCCCTTGACGCCGACGGTACGGACGGAGTTGTCCGAGTCCGTCAGCCACATGGCGAACAGGAAGGCGAGCTTGGCATGGGGGCTGCGGCTCGACACCACCAGGTTGTTGCCGTAGATGGGCAGGTTGTGGCGGACGATCCGGCCGCCGATCTTCTGGCCCGGCATGGGCACGGCCATGAATTTGCCCTGGACGGCCGAGCCGGGGACGTTGAAGAACTTGGCGGAGGCGATGGTGTTGATGAGGGCGAAGGCCTTGCCCTGGAGGAAGAGGGGCAGGGTGTAGCTGTAGTCCTTGCCCTCGCCGAGGGCCTCGGGTCCCGAGTAGCGGACCAGCCGAACGTAGCTTTCCGTGGCGGCGATGCCGGCCGGGGAATCGATCAGGGGCCGCATGGCGTCGTCGAAGAGCCGCCGGTAGGGCAACCCCTGGGAAAAGTAGCGGGGCAGCCACATCATCCAGCCGCCGACGGGGTCCCGCTCCTCGGCGGCGCCGTAGATACCGTTTTCGGGGCGGTGGAAGAAGGCCACCAGCTGCTCGTATTCCTGCCAGGTCCGGGGAATGGCCATCTCCCGGCCGTAGGCCTTGCGGAAGGCGGCCTGTTCCCTGGGGCTGTCCATCAGGTCCCGGCGCAGGTAGAGGATGGCGACGTCGCCGTCGGCGGGCACTGCCGCCATGCGTTCCCCCAGATAAGCCTGGAGGCGGGGCTGGATGTAGCCGGTGGGCGGTTCGGCCGGCAGGGTGAAGCCGAACTCCTTCATCAGGGGGGCGAGGTCGGTGATCAGGCCCTGGTCGAAGAGGTCAGGGTATTCGTGGTTGCGGGCAACGGTGAGGTCGGCTTCCGGATCGTTCTTCAGATTGATCTGCGCCGGCTGCTGGGGAACCACGTGGGCGGTGATGGTGATGCCCGTGCGCTTTTCCCATTCCCGCTGTAATTCCAGCTCGGTTCCCAGCAGGGAATTGATGTTTCCGGTCTTGAAGGCAACGCGGATCTTGGCGTCCCGCCGGATTTCCCCGGAAGCCACCAGGGACTGTACGGCGGCCAGGGCCCGTTCCGCCTGTTCGCCGGCCACGGCGGGCGCTTGGGCGACCCCCACCAGGGCGGCCAGCAGGGCGGCAACTGGGTGGAAGTGGGTTTTCGTCCATCGTTCCAAGGCCATGCTTTCCGTCTCCCCCGGCGGTTTGCTGTACGCAAGAAATGGGGGATGGGAAGCAAAAAGCACGCCGCCCGGGCGAACCCTCGAACGGCGAGGGGTTTTATGAAAAGGCGGTGGTCGGGATTCCCAAATGTGATACGTCCGGCTCCCTTTGGGCGGGGCGGAGTCTCAAGAATGAGATGGCTGCCGGGGCAGCTCCTACCGAGCGTCGTCAGTCGGCGGTGGGCGCTTGGCGACCGGCGCCCCGTCCCAGTCCAAGGCCCATCGGGGCAGCCTACCTGCAACCAGCGCGCCATCGCGGTAGCGCACCCGGCCGGCCTTATTGCCGGTCTTGTCCCAGAAGGACCACCAACCATCGGGGGCGCCATCCTTGAAGCGGCCTTCCGCCTGCTTTTCGCCGCTGCCCCAGCGGTAGCGGGCAAAGCCGTTGGCCTTGCCCCGTACGTAATGCTCCTCGGTGCCCAGAACCCCGTTGGGGTGCCAGGACCGATAGGGACCATGCAGGAGGGAGCGGTCCGAGGCCAGTTCGCACCAGGCTTCCGGGCCGCTGACGGGTTCGGCTTGGTTGGGGATGGATTCCGGCGGGCAGTCGACGCCGCCGGCCCGGGCGGCGGCGCTGAGAACGAGGAAAAGGGCCGCGCAGATTGTTCTGATCATGGGTGTGAGGTTGGTGGAATCCAGTGGCTAGTATGGCGTCCGCCGCGATGGCACTCAAGGGCGGAGGCGGCGGTAACCCATGGGCAGGGCATAAGTATCGGGGAAATATGACTTTTGGTTGAAATTGCCGGGAGCTTCATCTATAAAGCCAAGTTTTCCGCCCATCGTTCCCGGCGACTCCGTGCAGACATCCCTTTCGTCCTTTTTACACAGGCTCTCGAACGGTGCCTTCTCCCACTTGAGCATCCGTTGGCTGTTCCTGCTGGCGATGCTGCCCGGGGTGGTTGGCTGCATCATCCTGTTCTTCTCCTACCTGGATGAGAGGCGCGCCGACCTGGAACTGGGGGCCATGCAGACCACCCGGGCTCTGGCCCAATCCATCGACAAGGACCTGGCGGGCCTGATGGGGCGGCTGCAGGTCCTGGCTACATCGCCATATCTTCTGTCGGGAGACTTCAATGCCTTCC
>JBLNBI010000218.1:0-5304 GCA_050259815.1 Actinomycetota bacterium
CATCTTCCAGGGCACCCCGGTCCTCGACCTGGACTACCCCGAGGACTCCGGCTGCGACACCGACATGAACGTCATCATGACCGGCAAGGGTGGCCTGGTCGAAGTCCAGGGCACCGCCGAAGGGGAGCCCTTCACCCGCGCCCAGATGAACACCCTGCTCGACATGGCTGAAGCCGGAATCCGCCGCCTGGTGGCCCTGCAAGAGACCGCCCTCGCATCATGAAGAAGCTCGTCCTCGCCTCCAACAACGCCAAGAAGGTCAAGGAACTCCAGGCCCTCCTGGCGCCCCTGGGCTTCGACGTGGTCACCCAGGGCGAGCTGGGGGTGCCGGAGGCCGAAGAGCCCCACTGCACCTTCGTCGAGAACGCCCTGGCGAAGGCCCGCCACGCTGCCCAGGCCACCGGCCTGCCGGCCCTGGCCGACGATTCCGGCCTCTGCATCGAGGCCCTGGGGGGCGCGCCCGGCGTCCAGTCGGCCCGCTACGCCGGGGAGCCCAAGTCCGACGCCCGCAACAACGAGAAACTCCTGGCCGCCCTGGCCGGCCAAAGCAACCGCAAGGCCCATTTCGTCTGCTCCCTGGTCCTGGTGCGTTCCGCCGACGATCCCCGGCCCATCATCGCCGAGGGCGACTGGCAGGGGGAAATTCTCCCGGTGGCCCAGGGCGAGGGCGGTTTCGGCTACGATCCCCTCTTCTTCGTGCCGGAATACGGCAAGACCGCCGCCGAACTGGGGGCCGAGCTGAAAAACCGCATCTCCCACCGGGGCATCGCCATGGGCATCCTGGCGGAGAAACTGAAAGCCCTGTAGCAAAGCCGTGACCCGCATCATCCCCATCGCTGCCGCCCACAAGGCGGCGGCCCCCCTGGAATTCCGCGTCTCCCCGCCCCTGTCCCTGTACGTGCATGTGCCCTGGTGCGTGCGCAAATGCCCCTATTGCGACTTCAATTCCCACGAGGCCAAGGGGGAGGTGCCTGAAAAGGACTATATCGCCGCCCTGGTGGCCGACCTGGAATCGGCCCTGCCGCTCATCTGGGGCCGGCCGGTGGTGAGCATCTTCTTCGGCGGCGGCACTCCGAGCCTCCTGTCGCCGGACGCCATCGACCAATTCCTGGCTGCCGTCCGCGCCCGCACCCAGCTCCAGCCCGATGCGGAAATCACCCTGGAAGCCAATCCGGGCACGGTGGAAGCCAGCCGCTTCCGGGGCTTCCGGCAGGCAGGCGTCAACCGCCTGTCCCTGGGGATCCAGAGCTTCAACGACGAGCATCTCAAAGCCCTGGGCCGCATCCACGGCGGCCGCGAGGCCCGCGCCGCCGCCGAGCTGGCCGGCGAGCATTTCGACACCTTCAACCTGGACCTCATGTACGGCCTCCCCGGCCAGACCCTGGCCCAGGCCCTGGCCGACGTGGGCACCGCCGTCGGCTTTCAGCCGCCCCACCTGTCCTGCTACCAGCTCACCCTGGAACCCAATACCCGCTTCGCCTTCGAGCCGCCCCCCAACATTCCGGAAGGGGATATTTGCGCCGACATGCAGGAGGCCATCGAGGCCCGCCTGGCCGAGGCCGGCTACGACAATTACGAAACCTCCGCCTTCTCCCGCCCCGGCCACCGCTGCCGGCACAACCTGAACTATTGGCATTTCGGCGACTACCTGGGGATCGGGGCCGGCGCCCATTCCAAGCTCACCCTCCACGACCGGGTGCTGCGCCAGATGCGCTGGAAGCATCCCAACGCCTATCTGGAGAATGTCGGCAAGGGGACGCCGGTCCAGGAGGAACATTCGGTGGACGGGGAGAACCTGCCCTTCGAGTTCCTCATGAATGCCCTGCGCCTGGCAGACGGCTTCCCGCCCGCCCTGTTCGAGGCCCGCACGGCCCAGCCCCTCATCGCCATCACAGGCAGCCTGCGGGCGGCCGAGGCCGAGGGCCTGCTGGAAGTCGGCCCGGAGCGCATCGCGCCAACCAAGCGGGGCCGGCGTTTCCTCAACGTCCTGCTGGAGCGATTTCTCTAGGCCATCGCCATCCCCAGGCCATCGGCCTGGCGCCACAGGGAGCAATCCTTCCGCCCCCGCCGGCTGCCCTCCCGGGACGTCCGGCCGATGCGGCGGTCGGCGCCGTGGGCGGATACCACCTGGTCCCGGCCGGCGTGCTTGGCCCGGTGCATGGCCTGTTCGGCGAGGTTGATGAGTTCCTGGGGTCCCTCCACGCCAGGACGGCGTTCCGCCACCCCGATGCTCAGCCCCAGGGGCGAGCCCTGGGCCTGGATATTGAAGGAGCGGATCAAGCCGACCAGCTTGTCGCCGCAGGCCAGAGCGGAATTCAGCGCCACGCCAGGGCAGATCACCATGAACTCGTCACCGCTGATGCGGCAGACCGTATCCCGGGTCGGCAGATAGCGGCGCATGATGGCCGCCACCGTCTTGATCACCACATCGCCCCGCTCCAGGCCGAATTGGTCGTTGATCTGCTTGATGCCGTTCAGGTCGATGACCATGCAGCTGAGCGGCAGGCTGTCCTGGCTGGCCGCCAGCCATTCCTGCTGCATCAGCTCCAGGGAATAGCGCCGGTTGGGCAGGCCGGTCAGTTCGTCGGTCATGGCCAGCTCCCGGAGCCGCAGGTTGGAGCAGATGAGTTCCTGGGAATATTGCTGGAGCTTGCGCTTGTGGCACTCGTTTTCCCGCTGCAGGGAAATGATGCGCCCGGCGGCCCGCAGGTGGGCCGCCAGGGCCGCCGTCTTCACGGGCCGGTCGATGAAGGCGTCGATGCCCATCTCCAGGGGATCGGGCAGTTGCTTGCGCTCGGCGGCGCCGGCCACCAGGGCGATGTAGGGCTGATAGCTGTCGCCGGCGGCCTGGATTTCCTGCACCACCCGCAGGGCATCCCGGCCGTACTCCAGGATGACGATATCAGGACGGAATTCCCAGGCGTTGGCGACCGCCTCGCCGCTGTTCCGGGCCTCCATGGCCTCGTGGCCCGACTGCCGGACCAGAGCGCCCAGACTTCCCCGCGACGGGTGGTCGCCGTCGACCACCAGGATGCACAGACTCGAATCTTGCATTGCGACCCCCCATGAATTTCGGCTTTTTCATTGCCGACAAAGGCTTATGGCGAGTGTCTAATGCTGTTTGGATGGAAAGAATGGGGTAAAGCCTGTATTTGGATAGTAGGAAGGACCCTAATTCAATGACTTAGGGCCTCCGACCGGGGTCGGAGGCCCTGTTTTCCCGGTATCCCGCCCGCTCAGCGCTGGGTGGTTTCGGCCTGGGTGGCGACCCAGGCGCCGGCCCGGGATTCGAGCATGTACTCTTCGGTGGATTCGAAGCGGTAGGGCTTGCCCGCCTGCTTGCCCTGCTCGATGACCACGGATTTCACGATCATCCGGTCGCAGGAACCGTCCGGCGGCAGCCGGGCCTCGGTGGAAATGCGGCGGTGCTGGTAGTCCTTGAGGCCCTTGATGGCGGTGATGGTGCTCTGGGCCAGCTCATCCCGGCCCATTTCCACCGACATCATTTCGTTGCCGCCGACCCGGACGGTGGCCTTGACCTTCACCTCCGGCGCGAACATGGCAACGACGGCGGCGGCGTCCTTCTTGACGATGGCGCCGTCCAGCTGGGCCAGCCACTGCTTGGCGAGCTTGTCGGCGGAACAGGAGGCCGGGGCAGCGGCCGGCGCGGACTTGCGCAGTTGCTCCAGCTGCTTGGCGGCTTCGGCATCCGCCGTCTGGGAATAGCGGTCCAGTTCGGCATCGAACTCGCCCGGCACGTAGAACTCCGGCACCTTTTCCAGCAGGACCGGCATCAGGATGGTCATCAGGGCCCGGTGCTTCATGGGCTTGGGGGCGAAGCCGACCCGGCCGGCATCGATATCCACCGCGCCGCCGTTGGCGTCCAGGGTGGTGCCGCCCCGGTTCACCTTGTCGTAGGTGCCTTCCCGGTTGGAGGTAGCCTTGGCCATTTCCAGGGAGAGGACGTAGGGTTCATGGTCGGTGCCCCGGATGCCGATGGTGGCCTGGGGGGTCACCACCTGATGGCCGGCCTTGTTGAGGCGGCCGATCCAGCCGGTGATCACCCGCAGGGAGCCGTTGATCAGGCGCAGGGTGAAGCTGTCGGTGTTCTTGCCCTCGGCCGCGAACTTCTCGGCCACGAATTCCGCGCCGGGGCGCACGGCGACGATGCCGGCATCCTCGGTCTTCAGCACCGCTTCCGCCGCCGAAGCCGCCCGCACCTTCTCACCCACGAAAACCGCGTCGCCCTCCTTGAGGGGCCGTTCGGCGCCGCTGGCGGCGGTGGCCACCACATCCCCCCGGATACGCCACACCGATGCGAAGCGCTTGCCGCCGTCGCCTGTGGCCGCCGATGCGGCGGGGGCCAGCAGGGCGGTGCAGCCCAGCAACAGGGAGATGCCCAGCGCCCCCAGGGTGGCGCCAAGCCCGGAACGGGTGGTTGAGGGATTCATAACGCAGCCTCGCCTGATCTTGAGTTGGGGAATTTTCGAGTTATGACGTTATTGAACCATACCGGACCCGGCTCATCCAGAACGGGATGGCGCCGGCTGTGCAAAATTCCCCGGAAGCTAGACGGCGAGGGGCTCGAAGCGCAGCCAGACGGTAAAGCGGGCCCCCTTGCCCGGGGCGCTGTCCACGGTGATGCGGCCGCCGTAGCGCTCCACCAGGGAAAAGCTCACCCACAGGCCCAGGCCGGTGCCCCCCGGCTTGCCGACGGTGACGAAGGGCTGGAACAGGCGCTCCTGGTCGGCCTCGCCGATGCCCGGGCCGGAATCCCCCACCGTCAGCTTCAGGCCCACCGGCATGTCGGCCTCGTCCCAGTCCTCGGCGGATAGGGTCAGGGTGCCGCCCTCGGGCATGGCCTGTATGGCATTGACCATGAGGTTGATGAGCACCTGCTGGAGCTCGTTGCGGTTGCACATCACCTTGCGGGCCGAATCCAGGTGCTGCTCCACGGCCACGAAGCCCCGCTTCAGGAGATGGCGTACCAGGACCAGGCTGTCCTGAACGAGGGGGCCGGGCTCCACCGGCTCCAGGTAGCCCACGTAGTCCTGGGGGCGGGCGAACTGCAGGAGCTTGGCGACGATGAGGCGTATGCGGTGCACCTGCTCCTGGACCAGGCGGATTTCCGGTTCCACCGGCGCCGCCGCCGGCCCCAGGATGTCCCGCAGGACATCCATGTTGCCCTGGATCACCGCCACCGGGTTGTTGATCTCGTGGGCCACCCCGGCGGTGAGCTGGCCGATGGCGGCGAGCTTCTCGTGCATGACCAGCTGGGACTGGGCCGCCTTGAGGGTCGCCACC
>JBLNBI010000219.1:0-5226 GCA_050259815.1 Actinomycetota bacterium
GGCCCAGCAGCACCGTTCCCTGGCCGAGGCCTATGCCCTCCAGGGGCAATTGCCGGCGGCAGTGGAGCAACTGCAGCTGGCCCAGCGGGCCGGCGACGCCAATTTCTACGAGCTGTCAGCCATTGACGCCCGCCTGCGGGAACTGAAAGCGCGCCAGGCCGAGGAGGCCAAGGAAAAGCGCAAATAGCGCTAGAATGGCCATTTAGTTTTTCCGCCGGAACACCATGCACTTCGATCGAGAGCTAGACGTCAGGGGCCTCAACTGCCCGCTTCCCATCCTGCGCACCAAGAAGGCCCTGGCCGACATGGAATCCGGGCAGGTGCTGCACGTGCTGGCCACCGACCCGGGTTCCGTCAAGGATTTTGCGGCCTTCGCCAAGCAGACCGGCAACGAATTGCTGGACCAGAAGGAAGAAGACCGCGTCTTCAAGTTTTTCCTTAAGCGCAAGTAAGCCCCTGTTCGCCCTTTTTGAAGACCGCCAAGCCCCGGCGGAGGCAACGTCCGCCTGGCTATTCGAGAACCCCGTCCGATTCCTGGCTCCCTGCGATCGGGAAGGGCTGATTGCGGCCCTGAACGAGGTTGCCGCCGACAATGCCTGGTGGGTTGCGGCCTTCGACTATGAGCTGGGCTACCTGCTGGAACCGGCTTCGGCCCCCGCCGGCCGGCGTCCGGAACCGGGGAAGCCGCTGGCACGGCTTTGGGGGTTCAAAGACTGTCGCCGGCTGCGCGCCGAGGAAGTGGACGACTGGCTCGAAGGGCAGATGGAGTCAATACCGGAGGATGAGCGTATCGCCGGCATCGGCGGCATCGAGTCCGGGCAGGCGCCATCCGCCTATCGCCAGGCTGTCGATCGCATCCAGGACTACATCGCCGCGGGCGACTGCTACCAGGTCAATTACACCTTCCCTCTGCATTTCCGCTGGTTCGGCCATCCCCTGGCCCTCTACCGCGCCCTGCGGTCCCGGCAGCCGGTCCGTTACGGCGGACTGGTGGCGACGGAAGGCGGCGGTATCGTCTCGCTGTCGCCGGAACTTTTCCTGGAAAAGCAGGGCAACCGTCTGGCGACCCGGCCCATGAAGGGCACGGCCCCCCGTTCTTCTGACCCGGCCGCTCTCCAGGCGTCGGAAAAGAACCGGGCGGAAAACCTCATGATCGTGGATCTCCTGCGCAACGACCTGGGGCGGGTGGCGGAATCCGGCTCGGTGCAGGTGGATTCCCTTTTCGAAATCGAGGCCTATCCGACGCTGTGGCAGATGGTGTCCCAGGTTTCGGCCCGGGTGCCGGGGCGCAGTCTGGCGGACATCCTGGCGGCGCTCTTCCCCTGCGGTTCGATAACCGGGGCACCCAAGATCCGGGCCATGCAGATCGCCGGCGAACTGGAGGGACAGCCCCGGCGGCTCTATACGGGCGCCCTGGGCTGGATCGCCCCGGACGGTGATTTCCGCCTCAATGTCTCCATCCGCACCCTGGAACTGGATGCCGACGGTCGTGGCCGCCTGGGTATCGGCAGCGGCATCGTCACCGATTCCGATCCGGAGTCGGAGTGGCAGGAGTGCCTCCTCAAGTCGGCCTTCCTTACCGACCTCGATCCGGGGCTGAAGCTGATCGAAACCCTGCGCCGGGAAGACGGGCGCTACCCCAGGCTGGGAGGGCACCTGGCGCGCTTGCGCCGGTCGGCGGCCTGGTTCGGCTTCCCCTTCGATGAAGCTGCCGTGCGGCAGGCGCTCTCGGCCTCCCCGGAACAGGGCACCTGGAGGGTACGCCTGACCCTGGACAAGGCCGGTGCCGTCGAAGTCACGGCGGCGGCCCTGGGGCCGGAGCCGGCCGTGCCCCGCTTCGCGGCCATCGCCCGGGATAGCATCGACAGCCGCGATCCCCTGCGTGGGCATAAGACCACGGTCCGTTCCGCCTACGATGCCGCTCTCAAGTCCATTGCGGCCAGGCCGGAGATTTTCGACACGATCTTCCTCAACGAACGGGGCGAAGTGGCCGAGGGGGCGCGCAGCAACGTCTTCGTCGAACGGGATGGTGTCCTCCTGACCCCGCCCCTCGCCAGCGGCGCCCTGCCTGGCGTGCTGCGGGCCGAGTTGCTGACGGCCGGCCGGGCGCGGGAAGCGGTGTTGACGCCGGCCGACCTGGCGGAAGACTTCCTGCTCGGCAACGCCCTGCGGGGCTTCATCCCTGTCCGGCTGCTGGCGGATTGAAGCGCTATCCTGCCCTCTCTTCTGGAGTGAATCGATGAAAAAGATACCGATGTGGGCGAAAGTCGTTGGCGCCATCCTGGTAACCGCCTTTTTCCTGGGCGGTGCCCGGCTGCTCCTCTGGTTCGACCAACTGGGCGGCAGCTCCAAGTTCGGCCTCGACTGACCGGTCAACTTAAGGTCAGGAGTTTGCAGCGCCGGAAATGCTCTGCAAATATTACGGCTTTACAGGTTTCCGGAGACGGACGACATGCCTTATCCCTCCCTGCGGCGGCCCCTCGTCGCCGCCTTCGCCCTTGCCATGGCCGCCTCGGTCTTCGCCAAGCAGCCGGCGCCCCGCCCGGTCACGCCCCGGGGGCCTTTCACTACAGAGGAAACCAACACCATCGACATCTTCCGCCGGGCCAGTCCGGCGGTGGTCTATATCACGACCCTGGATCGGGTCATCAACCTCTGGAACCTGAACGTCAAGGAAGTGCCCCGGGGCACCGGCTCCGGGTTCGTCTGGGACGACCAGGGGCATATCGTCACCAACTACCACGTCATCGCCGGGAGCGGTGCCGCCCAGATCCGCTTTTCAGACCAACGGGGCTTTCCTGCCGAACTGGTGGGGGCCAGCCCCCAGCATGATTTGGCGGTACTACGGGTCCGCATGACCGGCCAGAAGCCGGCGCCCCTGCCCCTGGGGGCCAGCCACGACCTGCAGGTGGGGCAGAAGGTGCTGGCCATCGGCAATCCCTTCGGCTTCGACCATACCCTGACCACTGGGGTGATTTCCGCCCTGGACCGTTCCATCGACGACGAGAATGGCGGGGCGATCCATCGGCTCATCCAGACCGACGCTGCCATCAACCCGGGCAACTCCGGCGGGCCGCTGCTGGATTCGGCGGGGCGGCTCATCGGCATGAACACCTCCATCTTCAGCCCCTCCGGGGCCAGTGCCGGCATTGGCTTCGCAGTGCCGGCGGACACCATCAACCGGGTGGTGCCGGAACTCATTGCCTACGGCTACTACCGTAAGCCGGTGGCGGGATTCACGGTCATCGACAACGTGAGCGCCGTGGTGACCCAGCAGATGAAGGTGAAGGGGGCGCTGATCCTGGAGGTGGCGCCGGGTTCGCCGGCGGCCCAGGCGGGCCTCAAGGGGTCCAAGCTGACCCGGGACGGCGGCATCGTGCCGGGGGATGTGCTGCAGAGCATCGACGGCGTTCCCGTGGATAGCTCATCCAGCATCGACAAGGTGCTGGACGGGAAGCGCATCGGGGAGCGCATCAACCTGGTGGTGCTGCGGGAGGGAAAGCCGGTTCAGCTTTCCCTCACCCTGGTTGGCGAGAAGCGTTAGCGGCGGAAGAGTTTCCGCAGGTAGATGGCGGCCAGGGACAGAAAAGCGGCGGCCATGCCGTAGTAGAGGGCCTTGCCGCTGACATCCTGGTACTCCACCAGCACCGGGGTGTCGCCTTCCAGCCGGTAGCGGACGGTGGTCTGGAAATGCCAGGAAGAGGACTTGGCCTCCATCTGCCAAGGCTTGCCCTCCACCTTCTTCCAGCGCAGCCAGGCGTCCGGCTGCTCCACCTCGCCGGCATTGTCGGCGGGGGCCAGGGACACCAGGGTGCCCTTGGCCTTGGCATCCGCCAGTTCGCCGTAGGAGACGCCGCAGGCCTCGTTGTTGGCGCAGACCGCCGCCAGGCGGAACTCGGGCTTCCAGGTAGTGGTGGCTTCCCAGGGCCAGCCCACGATGAAAGCCACGGTCCACACCCACACCAGGCCGCAGAACATCATCATGGCGATGAAGATTTCGGCCATGATGCCGCGTTTTTGATCGGACATCGTTTTAGTTCCCCAGTTTGGCCAGTTGCGGCTTGAGCTTGTCGAGCATGGCAGTGAAGTCGGCCAGGCGCTGCTTCTCCTGTTCCACCACCGCGGCCGGGGCGCGGGCGACGAAGCTCTCGTTGGAAAGCTTGCTGGTCGCGGCGGCCACCTGCTTCTCGATCTTCTCGATTTCCTTGGCGAGGCGCTCCCGCTCGGCGGCGATGTCGATCTCCACCTTGAGCATGAGGCGAACCTCGCCTACCACGGCGACCGGCGCCATGGCATCGGCCGGCATGTCGGCCACCACCTGGACTTCGGACAGCTTGGCCAGGGCCTGGAGGATGGGAGCGAACTCGGCGATTTCCTCGCCGGCGCCGGCCACCAGGAGCGGCATGCGCTGGGCGGGGGAGAGGTTCATTTCGCCCCGCAGGTTGCGGCAGGCGTAGGCCAGGGCCTTGAGGCGCTCCACCTGGGCTTCTGAGGCCTCGTCGATCTTGGCCGGGTCGGCCTTGGGATAGGCGGCCTCCATGATGGAGTCGGTGGTCTTCCGGCCGGCGATGGGGGCCACGGTCTGCCACAGCTCTTCGGTGATGAAGGGCAGGAGCGGGTGGGCCAGGCGCAGGATGGTCTCCAGGACGCGGACCAGGGTGCGGCGGGCGCCGCGCTGCTGGGCCTCGTTGCCGGTCTGGATCTCGACCTTGGCGATTTCCAGGTACCAGTCGCAGAACTCGTCCCAGACGAACTTGTAGATGGCCTGGGCCAACAGGTCGAAGCGGTAGTCGGCGTAATGCTGCTCCACTTCCTGCTCGACCCGCTGCAGCAGGCTGACGATCCAGCGGTCGGCGAAGGAGAAGGCGAGGGGGCCGTTGCCGCCGCAGGCGGGGCCGCCCTGCTGGTGCTCGAGGCCCAGGTCCTGGCCTTCCACGTTCATGAGCACGAAGCGGGTGGCGTTCCACAGCTTGTTGCAGAAATTGCGGTAGCCGTCGCAGCGGTTCAGGTCGAACTTGATGTCCCGGCCGGGGGAGGCCAGCGACGCGAAGGTGAAGCGCAGGGCGTCGGTGCCGAAGGCGGGGATGCCGTCGGGGAATTCCTTGCGGGTCTTCTTCTCGATCTGCTCGGCCTGCTTGGGATTCATGAGGCCGAAGGTGCGCTTCTTGACCAGATCCTCGATGCCGATGCCGTCAATGAGGTCGATGGGGTCCAGGACGTTGCCCT
>JBLNBI010000220.1:0-3141 GCA_050259815.1 Actinomycetota bacterium
CCGCACCAGGTAGGGGATGCCGCCCGCGTCGGTGCTCACCACCGGCACCCCGCTGGCAAAGGCCTCCAGCAGGGAGATGGGCATGTTGTCCACGGTACTCGGGTTGAGGAGCACGTCGGCGGAAGTGTAGAGGGCGTGGATGTCCCGGTTGTCGATGCGCCCCGGAAAACTCACCCGGCCGGACAGTCCCAAGGCATCCACCATGCCCCGCAGCCGGGTTTCCTCCGGCCCGCTGCCGGCCACGGTCATGCGGGCTTCGGGGAAGCGCTGGGATATCTGCTGGAAGGCCCGGATGGCGGTGGCAATGTCGTAGATGGCCTCCAGGTTGCGGGTGACGATGACATGGGGCGCACCGCCGTGGCGGGGTTTCTCCCGGGGCCGGAAACGGGCCAGGTCCACGATGTTGGGCACCACCACCGGCTGGAAGCCGAGGCGGCGAAATACCGCCTCCAGGAAGCCCGAAGGGACGACCAGGGCGTCGGCCCCGGACAAGGTGCGCCGAACCCAGGCGGGGGCGGTGGCGAAGAAGCGGTCGGCTTCGCCGCCGTGGTAATTGACCACCACCGGCACCTTCCGCAGGCGGGCGAGGAGGATGGCCGGCGCCGCGAACAGATGCCAGGCCAGGCCGGAATTGGCGAAGACATGGGCCACATCGTTCCGGGGCAGCCGGGTCCACAACTGCCAGAGATAGGGAACGAGGCGGAAAGCAGCCCGCACGCCCCGCACGTGGCCGATCCAGGCGGGCCAGGGAGCAAGGTTGGTCTGGACCAGGTCCACCTGGATGCCGTCGGCCTGGAGCAGGTCGGCCAGTTGCCGGCACTGGTTCGCCATGCCCCCGGAAGGCGGCGGCAACGGCCCCACCACCATCACCCGGGCGAGTCTGCCGGGGGTAGTCGGCACCGGCCTGCGGCGCCGCCACCAGGCGGAACCCACCACCAGCAGGGAGAGGCCGGCCAGGGCCAGGGCGGGAAGCTCGACCAGAAGTTGTCGCCGAAGCCGGCGCATGTGCTCGAAGGCTTCCCGGTTTTCCCCGTCGCCCCAGGCCAGGATGCGGGGATGGACACCGGTCAGGATGGCGGCGAACTGCTCCAGGGAACGGGACAGTCGCCCCGCCAGGGCGACCAGGGGTTGCCGCTCGTAGGTCTCTACGGCGTTGCCCAGCCACAGGTACCAGCCGTGGATGCCCCGCCGGTAGTAATCCCACATGCTGCGCTCGCCCTCTTCCCATCCGAATCGCCCGGGGCCGTTGAGGACGACCCGGGCCTGGCCGCCCCCCTCCTCCACCGCCCGGCGCCACTGGGCCACATCCAGGGGCTGGCCGGTGGCCCGATCCACGGCGTGGAAATTGTTGAATACGTCGATGAAGACCCACTGCCCCCGCTGGCGGTCGTAGGCCTCCGCCACCGCATGGCCCCAGCCCCCGAAGCCATCGAAGGAAAAGCCCCATTCCCGGGCCGTCAGGCCGGCGGCGTGGGCCAGGGCCAGGAAGGTCTGGGTGAAGTCGGCGCAATAGCCGTCCCCTGCCTCCCGGATACGCTTGTAGGTGGTCCAGTTGTCGGCCTGGATGGGGCCGCCCCGCAGGGGGCCGTCGGTGAGATGGCCGGCGATGGCCAGCATGCGGTCCAGGTCCGGCCCCCGGTCGGCGCCGATGGCATGGATCACCGCCACGAAGCGGGGGTCCGGCGGCAGGGTCTCCCCCTGGAAATTGGCGGGACGCTGCTGGGGCGTCCAGTCGAAGCGGATCGCCGGCTCCGGCTCCATGAGCAGGGCGTTGCGCAGGCGCACCGCCTCGGTGGAAGGCTGGGCGAGGCTCCACAGGTGGAGCCCCAGCACGGCCACCAGCAGGGCGTTCGCCAGGAACCACCAGCCCAGCCGGCCGCAGCGGCGATCCATGCTGCTCACCAGCACAGTCCCTGGACCTGGCCCGGGAGGGCGGAGCGGTTGGGGAGCCCCACCAGGTCGAGGATGGTATGCCGGGGCTCGACGTACTGCTCCAGGGCGGCGTAGATGCGCTCATTGGCCAAGCCGACCACCAGCACGTCGCACTCGGCAGCCACCTCGGCCAGGGTATCCCGGAGCAACTCGCCCAGGTGGGGCACGTGCTGGTCGATGAAGCGCCGGTTGGCCCCGAGGAGCCGGGACAGATGGACCTCGGGGTCATAGACCCGCAGGTGGATGCCCTTTCCCAAGAGCTGCTCGGCCAGGGTCACCAAGGGCGATTCCCGCAGGTCGTCGGTGCCGGTCTTGAAGGACAGGCCGATCATCCCCACCCGGCGGGAGCCGGTGGCCAGCACCTTGTCGATGGCGTGGTCGATATGCTCCCGGTTGGAGGCCAGGATGCCGGCATGCATGGGGAGTTCCACGTCCTGCCGCTTGCCCAGGTAGATGGTGGCCCGCAGGTCCTTGGGCAGGCAGGAGCCGCCGAAGGCGTAGCCCGGCTTAAGGTAGGCCTTGGAGATATTGAGCTGGGTGTCCCGGCAGACCAGGTCCATGACCTGGAAGGGATCGACGCCCAGGGCCTCGCACAGCCGGGCCGTCTCATTGGCGAAGGTGATCTTGAGGGCATGGAAGTTGTTGCAGCAATACTTCACCATCTCCGCCGCCCGCACGCTGGTCCGGTAGAACTCGCAGGGCAGGTGCCCGAACAGGGTGCGCAGGCGCTCCGCCGGGAAATCATGGTTGCTGCCGACGATGGTGAAGGGCGGCTTGTCGTAATCCCGGATGGAGGTGCCCTCCCGCAGGAATTCCGGCTGGAAGCAGCAGAAGAAATCCAGGCCCTCCTTCAGGCCCGACTCGGCCTCCAGGATGGGGCGGATGATCTCCTCCACCGTCCCCGGTACCAGGGTGGAGCGGAAGACGAAAACATGGGGGGCGATCTTGCCCCGCAGCGCCTGGCCCATCTGGTGGGCGAGGCGGAGCATGGCACTCTGGTCCTGGCTGCCGTTGGAAGCCGACGGGGTGCCGACGCAGATGAAGGAAACGGAAGACCCCTGGATGGCCGCCTCGGCATTGGTGGTGACCCTCACCCGGCCCGACTCCACCACTTGGTGCATCAACTCCACCATGCCCTCTTCCACGACAGGCGTCATGCCTTCCGAGATCAGGTCCAGCTTGGCCTGGTCCACATCGACGCCGATGACC
>JBLNBI010000221.1:0-8816 GCA_050259815.1 Actinomycetota bacterium
GGTCGTTCAGGGTCGGGCAGTGACGTAAATATGTAATCTTATCCTGTCCGGCGAGCTTGTAGTTCCGGTTTTTCTGGATCAGGTTGATGATCTTGATCGGCTCGATGGGCGCTTCCTTGGCGAATTCGGGACCGAACTGCATGGAAATCTGGTCGGCGGTGGCGTCGAGCTTCTGCACGCACAGCGGTTTCACCAAAAGGCGCAGGCGGTGCGTGGCGATGAGCGAGGCGCCCTGCGGCGGCAGTTCGCCGAAGCGGTCGATCAACTCTTCCTGCAAGGCGTCGATTTCCTCGGCGGTTTCGCAGTTGGCCAGGCGCTTGTAGAGGGTCAGGCGCTCATGGACATCCGGGCAGTAGGCGTCCGGGAGCAGGGCGGGAGCGTGGAGGTTGATCTCGGTGGCGATGCCCAGGGGCTGGGTGAGGTCCACTTCCTTGCCCTGCTTGAGGCCGGCCACGGCCCGGTTGAGCATGTCGGTATAGAGGTTGAAGCCCACTTCCTGCATCTCGCCGGACTGGTTCTCCCCCAACACCTCGCCGGCGCCGCGGATTTCCAGGTCGTGCATGGCCAGGTAGAAGCCGGCACCCAGCTCCTCCATCATCTGGATGGCCTCCAGGCGCTGCTTGGCCTGCTTGGTCATGGCCTTCTCGTCCTGGACCAGCAGATAGGCGTAGGCCTGGTGGTGGGAGCGCCCGACCCGGCCCCGCAACTGGTGCAGTTGGGCGAGGCCGAACTTCTCCGAACGGTTGATGAGGATGGTGTTGGCGTGGGGATTGTCGATGCCGGTCTCGATGATGGTGGTGCAGAGCAGCAGATTGGCCCGCTGCTGGGTGAAGTCCCGCATCACCCGCTCCAGCTCCCGCTCGTTCATCTGGCCGTGGCCGATGACGATGCGGGCTTCCGGCACCAGCTTTTCCAACTTCTCCCGCATGTTGTCGATAGTGTCGACCTCGTTGTGCAGGAAATACACCTGGCCGCCCCGCTTCAGTTCCCGCAGTACCGCCTCCCGGATGATGCCATCGGAGAACTTGCTGACGAAGGTCTTGATGGCCAGGCGCTTCTGCGGCGCGGTGGCGATGACCGAGAAGTCCCGCAGGCCCTCCATGCTCATGGCGAGCGTCCGAGGGATGGGGGTGGCGGTCAGAGTCAGGACGTCCACCTCGGCCCGCAGGGCCTTCAAGGCTTCCTTTTGGCGCACGCCGAAGCGGTGCTCCTCGTCGATGATGACCAGCCCCAGGCGGGAGAACTCCACTTCCTTGCCGATCAGCTTGTGGGTGCCGATGACGATGTCGATCTTGCCCTCGGCCAGTTCCTTCAAGGCCTGGGCGGTTTCCTTGGCGGTCTTGAAACGGGACAGCTCGGCGATTTTCACCGGCCAATCGGCAAAGCGGTCCACAAAGGTCTGGTAATGCTGCTCGCACAGCAGGGTAGTCGGGCAGAGCACGGCCACCTGCTTGCCCCCGGCCACGGCGCAGAAGGCGGCGCGCAAGGCCACCTCGGTCTTGCCGAAGCCCACGTCGCCGCACACCAGCCGGTCCATGGGTTTGCCGGAACGCATGTCCTCGATGACGGCGGCGATGGCCTGGGCCTGGTCGGGCGTCTCCTCGAAGCCGAAGCCCTCGGCGAAGGCGTCGTAATCGGTGTCCTTGAAGGCGAAGGCGTGGCCCTGGCGGGCGGCCCGGGCGGCGTAGAGGGCCAGCAGCTCGGCGGCGGTGTCCCGGGCCTGTTCGGCGGCTTTCCGCTTGGCCTTTTCCCACTGGCCGGAGCCCAGGGTATGGAGGGGCGCGGTGTCCGGGTCGGCGCCCGAGTAGCGGGAAATGACGTGGAGCTGGGACACCGGCACGAAGAGCTTGGCTTCGTTGGAATAGTGCAACTCCAGGAATTCAGTGGGGCCTTCGCCGAGATCGAGGCGGATCAGCCCCTTGTAGCGGCCGATGCCGTGGTTTTCATGGACCACCGGATCGCCCACCTTGAGCTCGGTGAGATCCCGCAGCCAATTGTCGAAGCTGGCCTTCTTCTGGGCTTCCCGCCGGGTGCGGCGGGGGGCGCCGGCATAGAGTTCGGTCTCGGTGACGAAGGCCAGGCCGTCTACCTTGAAGCCGGCCTGCAATGGCCCGACAGTGATGGCCAGGCGGGCGTCGCCGCCGAGGAAGCTGTCCAGGTCGGCGGAGGGCGCCGGGGTGACGCCGTGCTCGGCCAGCATGGCGGTCAGGGTTTCCCGGCGGCCGGCGGATTCGGCCAGGACCAGGATACGCCCCGGGTGGCCGGCAATGAAGGCCTTCAGATTGGCCAGGGGGTCTTCGGCCCGGCGTTCCACGGCGATGGTCGGCAGGGGCGCGGCGGGCCCTTCGCCCTTGGCACCCAACTGGACCCGGGCATAGGGCTTGGCGGAAACGAAGAAGGCTTCCTCCGGCAGGAAGAGCATGTCCGGCGGCAGCAGCGGCCGGGCCTTGTCCCCCTGGAGGAGGTCATGGCGGGAGCGGGTGTCCTTCCAGAAGGCGGCAATGGCAACCGCCGTGTCGCCGTGGGTGACCAGGACCGTGTCCTTGGGCAGGTAGTCGAAGAGGCTCGCCGTCTCCTCGAAGAAGAGGGGCAGGTAGTACTCGATGCCGGCGGTGGCGATGCCGCTGGTGATGTCCTTGTAGATGCCGGACTTGGCCGGGTCGCCTTCGAACACCTCCCGGAAACGCTGGCGGAAGCGGGTCCGCCCCTTGTCGTCCATGGGGAATTCCCGGGCGGGCAGGAGGCGCACTTCGGGGACCGGGTAGAGGCTCCGTTGGTTGTCGATGTCGAAGGTCTTGATGCTTTCGATCTCGTCGTCGAACAGGTCCAGCCGGTAGGGCAGGGCGGAGCCCATGGGGAAGAGGTCGATGAGGCCGCCCCGGATGGAGTATTCGCCGGGGGAGACCACCTGGGTCACATGGCTGTAGCCGGCCAGGGTCACCTGGGTGCGGAATTTCTCTGCATCCAGCTTTTCGCCCTTCTTGAAGGCGAAGGTGTAGGCCGCCAGGTAGGACGGCGGCGCCAGGCGGTAAACCGCCGTGGTGGCCGGCACCAGCAGGACATCCACTTCCCCCTGCATGCTGGCCCACAGGGTGGCCAGGCGTTCGGACACCAGGTCGTGGTGGGGGGAGAAGTGGTCGTAGGGCAGGGTTTCCCAGTCGGGCAAGAGCCGCACCCTCAGGCCGGGGGCGAACCAGGGAATCTCCTCCAGAAGGCGCTGGGCGTCGGCGGCGGTGGCGGTGATCACCGCCAGAGGACGTCCGGGCTTGGCGATCCGGGCGAGGGCCAGGGCGTCGGCCGATCCGGCCAGGGGAGGAAGGTCGATACGCTGCTCGGGCTTGGGAAGGGCCGGCAGGGACAGCAGGTGGGACAGGTCAGGCAAGATGAACCCGGGAAGATTGCGGGGAGCCGGCGATTATATCGCCTGGAGATGCTCCCCGAACCATTGGGCCACGTGGTTGCCGGGGCCTTCTCCCGGAGCCAGGCTGCGCAGTTCCTTGGGGGCGGAGATGTAGCCGGAAGCCCGTCGGAAGGAGGTCTCGGAGGCCTGGTCTTCGGCATCCACCAGCATCAGGAGCGGGGCGGCCAGCAGATGGAGATTCTCACGCCCGGCCAGGTCGATCAGTCCGCCGTGGCAGACCACGGCCCGCACCTGGGCATCCTTCACGGTTGCGGCCCGGATGGCCGCGGGGGCGGCGTGGCCCTCGGCATAGAGCCCAACCGGCAAGCGCTCGGTGTCGCCGTCGTAGTGCAGGAGATTGAGAAGGTCGGTGAAGCGGTGGGCCAGGAGCGGCACGTTGAAGGCCGCATCCGGAAAATGCAGCTCCTGCTCGGTGAGAAGTGGCATGGCCAGGACGGCCAGGTGGTCCGCGGCCAGGGCCGCCGCCAGGATTTCGTCTTCAGGCAGCGGTTCGATCAGGGCGAGTACCGCCAGCCCCCGGGGGGCCGGCGGAATGGCCAGTTGTCCGTGGAGGGGACCGTGGAACGTCTCGAGAAAGAAGTCCCGGTTCATCGGCCGAGGCGAACCGGAATGCGGCGGGGGCCGAAGGCCTTGCCGCTGCGGCCCAACGCCGGGCCGAAGCGGCCGGCGATGGCCGTGTGGCAGTGGGGGCAGGTGCCGTCGGCGGCCACGTCGTAGCGCTTGATGTCGTACCAGTCCCGGACAATGAGGGCGGCGTGGCAGGTCGGGCAATAGGTGGTGCCACCCTCGCTGTCATGGACATTGCCGGTATAGACGTAGTGGAGCCCAGCGTCCTGGGCGATGCGGCGGGCGAGGATGAGGGTCTCCGGCGGAGTCGCCGGGATGTCGTCCATCTTCCAGTCCGGGTGGAAGGCGGTGAAGTGGAGCGGCACGTCGGGGCCCAGTTCCTTGGCCATCCAGGCCGAGAGTTCGCCGATCTCCTTAGGGGAATCGTTCTGCCCCGGGATGAGGAGGGTAGTGACCTCCAGCCAGCAATCGGTCTCGTGGTGGATGTAGGCCAGGGTGTCGAGGACGGGCTGGAGGTGGCTGACGGTCAGCTTCCGGTAGAAATCCTCGGTGAAGCCCTTCAAATCCACGTTGGCGGCGTCCATGACGGCATAGAAGTCCTTGCGGGGTTCGGCATGGATGTAGCCGGCGGTGACCGCCACGTTCTTGATGCCCTTCTCCCGGCAGGCCAAAGCCGTGTCGATGGCGTACTCGGCGAAAATGACCGGGTCGTTGTAGGTGTAGGCCACCGAATCGGCCCCGCAGCGGGCGGCGGCCTCGGCGATGGCGTCCGGGGAAGCCGCGTCCATCAGGCGGTCCATGTCCTTGGACTTGGAAATGTCCCAGTTCTGGCAGAACTTGCAGGCCAGGTTGCAGCCGGCGGTGCCGAAGGACAGGATGCTGGTGCCGGGATAGAAGTGGTTGAGGGGCTTCTTCTCCACCGGGTCGATGCAGAAGCCGGAGGAGCGCCCGTAGGTGGTGAGGACCATCCGGCCGTCTTCCATCTTGCGGACGAAACAGGCGCCCCGTTGGCCTTCGTGGAGCTTGCAGTCCCGGGGGCAGAGGTCGCACTGGACGCGGCCGTCCTCAAGGGCGTGCCACCAGCGGCCGGGGTAGGATGATTCGGGGGTGCTCATGGCGATGGTTCCTTCCATTTGCGCACTTCGTAGCGCTCCAGTTTGACGTCGGGCCCCCAATAGTCGGCCGGCAGGCCGGCCTTCTTCTTCAGGTGGGCCATGAATTGCGACGGCTCGGGAAGCTGTTCCCAGACCTGGGGCAGGAAGGTGGAACGCCGGAACCCGGCGGTGAACACCACGCCGTCGACGCCTGGGCGCAACTGAGCCAGGGCATCGGCCTCGTCCTTGAAGCGGATGGGCTGGGAAGGAGTGAGCAACGATACTTCTACGGTGGTTCTCGCCCATTCCTCGTCGGTCAAGGGCGGAAAGCGCGGATCGCGGAAAGCCGCGTTGCAGGCATTTTCCCGGACATCCTCCGCCAGGGAGCGGCGAGGCTCCAGACTGCCGATGCAGCCCCGCAAATTGCCGTCCTGCATCAGAGTGACGAAGGTGGCGCCGGGTTCCTTCAGTTCCGGGACCGTGTCCAGGTTGGAAGTGGGGGTCGGCGGCTCGCCCAGGCGCTCGTCGATGGCGTCCCGGGCGAGCTGGAGGAGGGCGGAGCCGAGGTCAGCCATGGCGAGCCTCCTCCTCGTAGAAGGCGAAAGCGGCGTAGCCCACTCCCCGGGATTTGTCGCCGGCCGTGTCCCCGGAATTGCACAGGTGGATCATCTCCGGCTTCAGTCCATGGCGCTTGGCGGCCAGCAGCAGGCCGTTGATGGGAAAGGCACCGCAGGCCTGGTCCGGGACGATGCGCGGGTCGAGGGCGAGGATGCGGTCGCAGGTGGCCCGGTCCGTCTGGCAGGCGGTGGTGTAGGCCAGGTAGTGGGAGAGGTCCGAGCTGATCACGAACAGGGTTTCCGGACCGCCCCACAGGCGTTCCAGGACCTGGGCCACCTCGTCGGCGGTGGCATGGCCCACCGCCAGGGGTACCAGGGAAAAGTCACCCAGCACCGTCTGCAAGAAGGGGAGGTGGACTTCCAGGGAGTGTTCCCAGGCGTGGGCCGTGTCGCTGACGGCAACCTGCTTCAGGTCCGAGAGGCTGGCGATGGCGTCCCGGTCCAGGGGAATCCTGCCCAGGGGCGTGGAGAAGAACTCGGCGCTCGACGCGGCCAGGCCCCGTACCGGCACCCGGTGGGTCGGTCCCAGGAGAATGACCCGCCGGATGGTGTCCCGCCAGGGAGCCAGGCGGGCATAGACGTCGGCGGCGGTAGAGCCGGAATAGATGTAGCCGGCGTGGGGGGCGATGATGGCCTTCGGTTGCTTCGCGCCGGTGTCGGGGCTGGCGTGAGCCAGCAGGGTTTCCACATCGGCGGCGAGTTCTGCCGGGTCGCCGGAATAGAAAGCCCCGGCTACGGCGGGAAGACGAACAGCAGGATTCATGATGACCTCCTATACGAGGAGCAGGCCGACTCCCATGCCGCCGCCGATGGCGAAAAGCCCCGGCAGCGCCTTGCGGGCCAGGGGGCGGCCGCCGATGCTGACCACCAGGCTGATCTTGAACATCAGGTTGGCCACCAGGGCCAGGGTAACGGCGATCACCGCGTGGGCCTGCTCCACCTTTTCCAGGTTGAACATACGCAGTGTAGACAACACGCTGGCGTCGGCGTCCGTCAGGCCCGAGGCGAGGGCGACGATGTAGAGCCCCTTGTCGCCGGCCACGCTCTGCAGCCAGGCGGCGGCAAGCAGTACCAAAGCATAGATGAGGCCGAAGGAGAGGGCGGTCTTCAGTTCGGTGGGGTTCTTCACCTCGGGCATGGGCAGGTCGCCCCCTTCGCTCAGGCTTTTCCAGCCGTAGATGGTGAGGAGCAGCCCGGGCAGGATGCCGCAGGCGAAAACCACGGCCAGGGGCATCATCAGGGTGGGCGACAGCACGCTGGAGATGAGCCACAGGCGGACCATCACCATGAGGTTGGCGATGAGGATCACCGGCGTCGCCAGGCGCAGCAGATTAGCGTGCTCAGCAGCGTTGCGGGAGAACATCATCGTAGTCGCCGTGCTGGAGGCGAGGCCGCCAAATATCCCGAGAACGGCAGCGCCGTGCCGGGCGCCGATGATGCGCAGGGCCATGTAGCCCGCCAGGGCGAGGCCGGAAATCAGCACCACCATCCACCATACCTGCCGGGGATTGAAGGCGTTGAAGGGGCCGTAATCCTGGTTGGGAAGGATGGGCAGGATGACGAAGGACAATACCGCGAACTGGAGGATGGAATGCATGTCCTTGGGGGTCATGCGCTCCGTGATGTTGTGGAGCTGGGCCTTGAAGTAGAGGAGGATGGTGGTGGTGATGGCCAGCATGACCGCCAGGGTGTCGTACCCGAACCAGACGGCGGCGCCCAGGCCATAACACAGGATGGCCGCAATTTCCGAGGTGAAGCCGGGGTGGGTTTCTTCCTGGGAAGCGGTGAAGTTGGCTCCGACCATGGCGGCGGTGACAGTCAGCAGCCCGACCACCAGGAACCACGGCGTCCCGGTCTTTTCACCGAGCAGGGCGAAGAGGCAGCCGAGGACGGCGATGAGGGCGAAGGTACGCAATCCCGCCGCCGCGTCCTGCTGACGTTCCCGCTCGACCCCGATGAGCAGCCCGATGCCCAGGGAAGTGGCAAACGCCTGCACCGGGCCGGCAAGGTTGGGTTCGAGCAGGGTCATGGCGTCTATCCCGGGAATTTGAGGTCTTTGGATTAAAATTACGTCATGCCACGCTATTTCGCAATTGTCCCCGCCGCCGGAAGCGGCTCCCGCTTCGGCGCCGAGCGGCCGAAGCAATACCTGACCCTCCTCGGCCGCCCCCTCCTGTTCCATACCCTGGCCGCCCTGTGCGCCTGCCCGGACATCGAGCGGGTGTGGGTAGTGCTCTCCCCGGACGACCAGTACTGGCGCCGCTACGATTGGACCGAACTGGGGCCCAAGCTGGAGACCGTCCTGTGCGGCGGCGCTACTCGGGCGGAGAGCGTTGCCAACGGCCTGACCGCTGCTGCCATGTCGGCGGCGGACGACGATTGGATATTGGTCCATGACGCGGCCCGCCCCTGCCTGACCCAGGGCATGCTGGCCGCCCTGGTGGAGGAGCTGAGCGATGATCCCGTGGGCGGCATCCTGGCGGTGCCGGTGGCGGATACCCTGAAGCGGGCCGATGCCGACCAGCGGGTCGGCGCCACCGAGCCTAGGGATGGCCTGTGGCAGGCCCAGACCCCGCAAATGTTCCGGTACGGCCTGCTGCGGGATGCTCTAATGGAGTGCCGGGAAGTGACGGACGAAGCCGGGGCGGTGGAAGCCCGGGGCCTCAAGCCGAAACTGGTCCGCGGCGACACCACCAATCTTAAAGTGACTTTTCCCGCCGATCTCGCCATGGCGGAGTGGATATTGAGGGGAAGAAAATGAATATTCGCGTCGGGCAGGGGTACGACGTCCATCAACTGGTGGAAGGGCGCAGTCTGATCCTGGGCGGGGTGGAAATCCCGTACGAGAAGGGCCTCCTCGGCCACTCGGATGCGGATGCGCTGCTCCACGCCATTACCGACGCCCTTCTGGGGGCCGCCGGCCTCGGGGATATCGGGCGCCATTTCCCGGACACCGATCCCCGCTACCAGGGCGCCGACAGCCGGCTGCTCCTGCGCACCACGGTCGCCCTGTTGGCCGGGCACGGCTGGAAACCCATCAACGTGGATGCGACCCTCATCGCCCAGCAGCCCAAGCTGGCACCCCACGTTCCGGCCATGGTCGAGAACATCTCGGCG
>JBLNBI010000222.1:0-14429 GCA_050259815.1 Actinomycetota bacterium
ACGACGAAGCGGCCTATCTGGCGGCGATCAGGTAAATCCCCCTTTTCAGCCGGACGCGCGTCCGGCAGGTCATGGGCCTCATCGTCAACCTGGCCTCCTACCTCTCCCAGCTGTCGCTGACCAATCTTCGCCTGAGGGAAAGCCAGGGGCAGATGGAGGCCCTGATCAACGCACTGCCGGACCCTATCTGGCTCAAGGACACGGAGGGCCGTTTCCAGGCCTGCAACCGCGCCTTCGAGCGCATGCTCGGCAGTTCCGCCGACCGGATTCTCGGCAAGACCGACCACGATTTCTTTCCCGAGGCGATCGCCCGGTTCTTCCGCAGCAAGGACGAAGAGGCGCTGGCGGCGGGCCAGCCTAGCAGCAACGAGGAGTGGATTCCCCTGGCTTCGACCGGAGAATCCATTCTCGTCGAGACGGTCAAGGCGCCCCTGCCGGGAATGACCGGCGAACCGGTCGGCGTCCTGGGCATTGCGCGGGACATCACCGAGCGCAAACAGGCCGAAGATCATCTGCGCCTGATGTCCAAGGTCTTTTCCAACAGCGGCGAAGCCATCCTGATCACCGACTCGAACAACAGGATCCTGGCCGTCAACAAGGAATTCACCAAGCTCACGGGTTATAGCCCGGAAGAGGTCTACGGACGGAACCCGAGCATGCTGTCCGCGGGGAAAGCCTCCCGCGAAGTGTATGAGGAAATGTGGTCTTCGCTGGCCGCCAACGACTACTGGCAGGGCGAACTCTGGGACCGCCGGAAGTCCGGCGATCCGTATCCGAAGCGTCTTTCCATCTCCGTGGTCCGCGACGAACGGGGCAACGTCACCAATTACATCGGCCTGTTCCAGGACATCACCAAAACCAAGGCGGCCGAAGACAAGATCCGCCATCTGGCCCATCACGACGCCCTGACCGGCCTGCCCAATCGTTTCAGCCTGTACCAGCGGATGGAGCAATCCATCGCCTTTGCGCGACGCTTCGATAAACGGGTCGCCGTCCTGCTGATCGACCTCGACCGGTTCAAGTCCATCAACGACACCCTCGGCCACAACGTGGGCGATCAGTTGCTGATCCAGGTTGCCTCCCGCCTCAGTCAGTCGGTGCGGCAAACCGACATCGTCGCCCGCCTGGGCGGTGATGAATTCGTTATCGTCCTGACGGGAATCGAACTCGGCCGGCATGCGACCGAAATCGCCGACAAGATCGTCCAGCAGATTTCCCTTCCCTACAGCATCGCCGGCCATGTGCTGCGCACTTCTCCCAGTGTAGGTATCTGCCTGTGCCCGGATGACGCTCTGGAGATCAACGATCTGATCAAGAACGCGGACATCGCCATGTATCAGGCCAAGGCGCTCGGCCGCGGGAACTACCAGTGCTATACGGAAGGCATGCGGGCGGAGGTGGCCCGACGGGTCACCGCCGAAAAGGAATTGGAAGCCGCGCTGGACCAGGGCCAGTTCGTCCTGCATTACCAGCCGCAAATCGATCTGGCAACCGGCAGCGTCACCGGCATGGAAGCCTTGATCCGCTGGCAGCATCCAAGCCGCGGGCTGGTTTTTCCGGGGGACTTCATTCCCGTTGCCGAAGAGACCAACCTGATCATCCCTCTGGGCAAGTGGGTACTCGAAGAAGCCTGCCGGCAGTTGAAAGATTGGCATCAGATGGGGCTGGCTCACCTCACTGTTTCGGTCAATCTCAGCGCCGTCCAATTCGAGGACATCGCCTTGCCGACTCTGGTAGCCAATGTGCTGGAGACCTGCGGACTGCCTCCCCACAGCCTCCATCTCGAAATTACCGAGTCGATGGCCATGAGGCGTCCGGAAGACAGCATCCGCATGATGAACACCCTGGCGGATATCGGCGTGAAACTGGCCTTGGACGACTTCGGCACCGGCTACTCTTCTTTAGCCTATTTGAAGCTCTTCCCCCTGGATATCATCAAGATCGACCGGGCCTTCGTCAAAGATCTCGAAACCGACGAGAACAACGCGGCCATCTGCGAAATGACCATGCTGCTCGCCCAGAAGCTGGGCAAGCGGGTAGTGGCCGAAGGGGTCGAAACCGAGGACCAGCGTCGATTCCTGTCGGAGATCGGCTGCCAGGAGATTCAAGGTTATCTCTACAGCAAGCCCTTGCCTGCGCCTCGGGCGGCGGCGTTCGCCGAAGGCTTTTCCGTGGCGGAAGCTTGCGACTTGGCTTCAGCGGATGTGCAACACTTCCCAGCGAAGTCGGTCCAATCGAAACCTTAGCCCATTGACATTATTGCGACTGAACAAGAAACTGCCCCTTCCCTTAAGACCAACCACTTTCCACAAGGAGATTTCGATGCCTGCCACAGCCAACACCAAGGAAACAATGCGCTGAGACCGTAGGCATCGTGCTGCCCGGAACTCGCGCAAGGCGAATCCGGGCTGGGAAGGAGCGAAACCCCTGGCCATTGCCGGGGGTTTTTGTTTTTGGCTTTCCCTATCCATCCCGGATTCCAGAAAGAGCGGCCCCGCCGCTGCAAGAAATTCAGGAATCATCATGGGAATACAAATTGAGTTGAACAAAGGTCGCGTGCCGGTCAAGGTCTGGACCCGCGACATCGAGCCGGACGCCATCCGGCAATTGCTGAACGTCGCTTCGCTGCAGGTCGTGCATGGCCACACTCAGAAGCCAGTGCTCTGCGTGAAGGAGTGAGCCATGGCGACCAAGAAGACCGTCCTCATCCTGCCCCAGACCAAGCCTCGCAACCCGCTGCTGGTGCCCGGCCTGACCCGCCGTGCCGGCCCCCACGACAAGTCGCGCAAGGCCGTCCGCCAGCAGATGCGCCAGCGCACCCAGCAGTCTCTCGCCGCCCTGATGAACAGCGAGAAGGCTGAATTCGAAATCGACTAACCCTGCCCGCCCCGCCCTGGGGCGGCCTTTTTCTCAAGGAGAAAGCCATGAACCGACCGACTGCCCGACTTGTTCCGCACGCGCCATCGAACGCCGATCAATTTACGGAAACCCGACATGGACCACCACGCTATCGAAGAAATCATCGCTTGCCTTCGGGGTGAGCGCACCGTCTATCCCTATTACCGAGACCGCTACAGCATCGGGCTGTTGCGCCAGTTGAGCCGCCACGGCCGCCGTGCCGAGCCCCTCAGTGTCGCGTCCCTGAAGAAATTCCTCTTCGCGCCGACGAGCGAGGTGCCGCCTTTCCTGGCGGAGGACAAGGAGGTGCGCCAAGTGCTGCGGAGGAATCCGGAGATCGGGTTCTTTTGCCTGCGTCCGGATAGCTCGGTGCAGACAGGCGGGCCGCTGATGGACTAACGAACCAGCCCCAGCCTGCCCACGGCGCTCGCCAGCAATCCGCGGCCGGTGCTGCTGCATTGCCGCAGCGGGTACCGGACTAAATTAACAATAGGCTGCTTGTCGGCCTAAGCCGAACTTGGGCCTCTAGCCAGAATCGGGCGGCTATGCGCCAGTTACCAGCCGCTGATGACGGTTAATGGCCGCTTTCGTCATCGGCATGGGGGCAGCACCCGACCCAAACCGGAAGTTGCGACCTTTAGAAAGCGGACGGTCTGGAACGTGGAGCTAACCGGTCTGCGCGGCTTTTCGCGCAGCTCCGGTTGAGCGACGGGTTAGGTATTTGCGCGAGAAAACTCTGCATGATCGTACAGTGTGAGTTGAGCCGCCAATGCAAGCTCCTTGGCTGTGGAGCTTTCTGATGCTCTGACAATTAACGAGCAATAGGAATCCGAGTTTGTCTCGAAGTGCAGAAGCGCAAAGTCTCTATCGGCCAACCAGTCGGACAAGGCCAGTAATGCTTCGGGAACTGAGCGGAATTCCGTTTCGCAATCATGCTCCCAGCGCTGGTTGATGCCGAATGTGGCCAGAATCTCTGAAACCTGCCAAACGATTTCCTCGCGTGCCTTCCAATCCAACTGGATAAACACCCATTTCCCACGCCGTTGGCCTTCTTCACCGGACATGACTTCGCTCAACGCATCGAACATGTCTTCGGAGTCATCTAGAGCTCGTTTCGCAACTCGGCACAAGCGTTGAACTTCACTCTTGTTCAGCTGGGCCGTTGCAAATTGAAGGAAGTTCTGTAGGTTCTTTTTCTTTCGCCATAACTCGGCCTTGTTCGTCGGATGCAGTAGTTCCCAAATCTCGTCGTCAGGCACATTGGTATCAATAGGCTCTGCCGGGGTTGTGAGATTCCTGTTGAGCAGCTTGCCTAGAAACCTAAGCATCATGAATACCTAACGATTGAATTAAGCGGCGCGGTAAGGCATCCGCTGGAATGCCGGGTTGGGCCTGAGCCAGAGCATGGCTGAGCAACGGCCGTTACCAGAGCCGCCACCACGGGCGCTTGCGCGCTCCTGCGCCTACGCCTTGGTCAAGCTGAGAAACGCTGGTGTCGGTTTGCTGCGCATCCCTGGTATCAGGTTTGGAGCAATGCCAGTAATAGTCGCCACCTAGATATCCAGCATCCAGCGCCCGGGAGGAATCGAGGCGAGCGGCATGGTCCAGTTCCGCGGGCGATCGCGAATAGAAGTCTTCTGCGCTAAACGGTTGGAACCCCTCGTGGTATCCAGCCCAGAACTTCAATAGCTCCATTGGCGGTAGCTGGGACTTGAAACAGGCTGAAAACTTGTCTGCTGCCTCGGCGATGTACCCCATGAGAAGCACCTCAATAGGGTTCATGGCGAGATACGGCAATGGAAGCTCCGCCAAGCCTTCGCAGGCGCGCTGCCAATACCCTTCGCCTAAGGCGGTATCGCCCGCCATCTCCTGGAAAGTCTCAAGGCTGGCTTGCAGGTTGTGCCATGCGGTCGCCACGTCAATGCAAGGAAGGTGAACGGTCAGCTCATCCGGCCCATTCTCTTGTCCCCAATATTCCAGTGGAACGTGCACTTCAGTTAGCTGCGCGCCGCGGAAACAACAGAACCATGGAAGCGGGACGCGATACGACACTTCTGCGATTTCTGCGTAGTTGGCTTGCGGGCCTTGCCGCAATGCTGCCTGCAGGGAATAGGGGTCGCCGGTCAGAGTTGGCGTATTCAGTAGGTACGCACGATTTGCCATGTCAGACCCTACAGATCATTGGTTAAGTTCGACTTCATCTGTTCCGCTTCAAGGAAGCGCGACCCTGAAGCCCAACGATGGAGGTAAGCGGACTGCCGCGCGAGGCGCAACAGGAAGGCCAAGGCGGGTGTCCGGCAGGTCCGCTTGACCGTAGGCTTAGGCAATGACTTAGTCATGTGGTGAACTGCCGGGCTATACACGACGAAACAGAAGATCAAAAGAGATTCCGGGAACGCCATGCATCGCTGTTAAGCAGTTGCCGTCGTCACGCCAAATATAGAGCTGCTCCCCGACTTCTTGGCCGGATGGGTATAGCGGAAATATCCATGAACGTCGGGCCTTAACGATACTAAGAGCTGACGCTTCGTATGTTCCTGCAAAGAAGTAAATTGATCCGTTCTCTGCATGTCCTGTACCCGATTCCTTGGCTTCGGAAAGGCTGGCCGCATCAAGGGATTCTGTGAATTTCCAAAAAGGGAAAGAGCTGGTCGTGTTGTCTTTCTCTGAGCGCGAAACGCTGATCCACTTTCCGTCCGGATAAAAGCGAAAGAAAATCGTATTCCAGCCACGTAGCAACCCGCCTCCATGCATTTCTTCCCAATAGGACGGACGTGACAAGTAATAGCCGTTTGTGTGAGGCATGCTGTGCCTAACGATGAAAGTAACCGGCTGCCGCGCGAGGCGGGCAGCCATGACGACGACGGTTCTCGGCAGTCCGGTTGACTGGATTGTTAGGCTGCTGGCTATTTGAACTCAAAGCGAACGTTTTTAACGACCTGATGCTTACCCCAGAAGAAGTTGCAAACCCTTGCAACCTCTGCTCCGTCCTTACTTTCGGGAACGCACCCGCCCTTGATGGTTACCGATTTTTCCCCTTGCTTTGACAGCGGGAACTCCATTGATATGCCTTCAGGGATGACATGTTCAAGCTGCACGTTTTCGGAATAGTCATCAACGAGGGCGAATATCATGACCTTGTCGGCTTTGAGCGTGTAAAGGTCATGTTGGAACGCGGCCCCTGGCAAGAGACACATTTCAATGACCGATTTCTCAATAGTCTGCTGCTTGCATTGTGGTGGCTCGGCAGCCTGAACGCTAAATGCAGCACATGCCAACCAGACCGAGAAAATTGAATATTTCATGAATTCCTCAATAAGAAGGTGAGAGAGGGAATAAAGCAGTCTAACTTCGTTTTAGGGAGACTGTTTTGACGGATAACTTCGGCGCCTGTCTCCCTAACTTAGGACTGTCATATCGCCGGAAACCGGCATGATTACGGGCTTTTGGAAACTTAGGCGAGGTGACCATGGCTGCTAAAAATGCGTGAAAAGCGGCGCGCCAGTACATTAGCATAACGCTCATCTTGTATGTCTGCTATGAGCAGCAACAGCCAAGGTCCGCTCCTGGCCGGAAGCGCCTGTTGGGGTTCCTTCCCCCAAAGCAGACAGTGATCTAAACCAGTCCTATTCAACGACCGCGATCGGGCTCTTACTTAAGACGTGTGCCCCCGGCCAGGAGCCGCCCGTCACTATCTCTACTGAGCAACCATCCAAACGACCGCGGTGCTGAGCGAACTGCCAGTCAAGGCGGATAATTCGGCCTCATGTTGAGATCCACATAAGGCCGACATTCCACCCGTGAAAAGTCGTCTTGGATGGAAAGCGTTACTGCGATTCGATCGATAGCCAGACTCCGCTCGTGAGACTGATGTATCTTTGCCGCCCATGAACTACCTGGCTCATGGCTTTCTTGCCGGTTCCGTTCCTGCGTTGGTTGTCGGTGGGGTTGCCGGCGACTGGGTCAAAGGACCGCTGCCCGGCCTCCTGCCGCCGGATTTGGCGCAGGGCGTGGCGCTGCACCGGGCCATCGACGCCTTCGCGGAAACCCATCCCGCCTTTTGCCGTAGCCGGGCGAGGATGTCGGCCGGGCGCCGTCGTTATGCGGGGGTTCTGGTTGATATCTTCTACGATCATCTGCTGGCCCGTGACTGGTCAGAATTCAGCGATGAAGGGCTCAATGCCTACTGTTCAGGGGTGTATCGGCAGATCGGGCTTCGCCTGCATGAGTTGCCCGAGTCGTCTCAAGGCGCGTTAGCGCTGATGGCCCGCGAAGACTGGCTACAGAGCTATCGTGACCTGACCGGCATTGCCGATGTTCTGGACCGCATGTCGCAGCGGGCAAGACAGCCCAATCCGCTGGCCGGCGGCGAGCAGGAGTTCATGGCCGATCCTTTGGGTTTCTCCGATGATTTTCGCTGCTGGCTCGAGGATGCCAAGCGCTTCACCGAAGGCTGGCGGGCCAACGTTTTCGGATTGTGACGGCGGTACGAGCACAGGGCTCGCATCACTTAAGCTAATCAATACCGAATCGGCCGCTCAATGCTACGAGTAGCCGCTGAAGAGCCGCTTACCGACGTATTGCCGACGTATTGCCGACTGAATTGACCTGCAGACCGGATGGCCGTAAAGGCCGAGCACCCGACAATCAACCAAAGCATCCCTGCATGCTGCGAAACGGGTGGCGAGGACACAGCGCGGCGACCATCTCAAGCCCTTTCCTTCAGGCCACCGCAACGCTATACCCCGTATCCCCCTCCTCGCACCGAAACTCCACCGCCAGAAACTTCTCGATCACTTCGATATTGGTGTGCAGATGCGAGGACAGCGTCGTCGTCGTGAAACTGCCCTTCCCCGCTAGGGCCAGGGGAAGGAGTAGCTGGTCGGCAAGGTGCTCGCCGACCGCGCCAGCCCCATCACGGAATTGGCGCACCCGCTTGGCGACGCCATCGGCGACGCGCTCCGCCGGCAGGCCCCGCTCGCCAAAGCCGGTGAAGACTTCGGCAAAACCGGGATAGACCAGATCGACCATGAGCGCATTGCCCGGCCCTTCACGGGAGGGCAATTGGCGCAGTTGCCGCTCGACCGGCCCCAACTGGGCGGCCAGGCGGTCGAGTTCCCGGAGGGCCACGTCGCCCGGCACCCCGGCAACCACAGCCGTCGCCCGGATTTCCTGCAGTTCGCCGCGAGTCTCCAGCGACAGGGCCGACAGGCTTCCACCGCCACCCGCCAGCGGCCGGATGCTCGCCTTCACCTCGCCGCCCCCGGCCGGATAGAAACCGTGGCGGAGCAGTTCGATGTCCATATCGACGCCCATGGCGCGAACCAGCGGCAGCCAGGAGCGGATCAGGAAGTCTGCCGGCGGCGCAGCCGGGTTGTGGGTGCCGCCGCTCACGGTCAGGGTGGCCGGCCCGTCGGCGAACCACAGCGCCGGCGCGACGGTTTGCAGGACCAGGGTGCAGCTCCCCGCCGTACCGATGGCGAAGCGGTAATCGCCGCCCCGAATGCGGCCCGGCGCAAAGGAGAGCGTCTGCGAGCCCGGCGCCGCGCCCTCCACCTCGGCCCCGCAAACCTCCGCCGCCGCTTTGACGGCGGTCAGGTGCTGGCGCAGCAGCCCCGGCTTGGCGCGCCCGGCACGGATCTTCTCGATGCGAAAGGGCGTGCCCGTGATCATCGAGAGGCTCAAGGCCGTGCGCAGGATCTGGCCCCCGCCCTCTCCCCGGGAGCCGTCCAGTTCTATCGTTTGCATGTTGCTTGTTTCCTTCTTGTTGTTATGTAGCCGAACCTAGTCCGGTGAACGGGAGAGCACGGTTTCCATCAGGTAGGCGTCCAGCAATGCCGCGTCGCCCTCCGGCTTGCGGAAATCCGGCAGGCGGTCGGCGCAGGCCCGTTCCAGCTCGCCCGCTATGAAGGCGTGGATGGCCGGCCAGCGGGGACCGCATTCGGCTTCGCCGGCCCGCATCTTCACCGCCAGCAGTCCGTTGATCTCGTCGAGCAAGACAGGGTCGTCCACCATGGCCGAAGCCAGATCGGCAAAGCGCATGGGCGGCATGCCCAGGCCCCGGTCGATCCACTGCACCGCCAGGAGCGGACGCAGGACGTAGAGGTACTTCTTGAGGCGCACCGCCTCGCCCAGCAGATGCTCGCGGAAGTTCTTCCGGGCCATGGCGAGGTAGTGGTAGCGCCCCCGCTGCGGCGAAAAGAAGGCCGGCGCCAGGGAGCGCAGGCGCCCGGCGGCCGCCGGGTCTTCCCGATAGACGAGGGGCGAATCGAGCCATTCCAGCAGGGTCGGGTTGGAGCGGCGCAGCAGGCGCAGGGCCTTACGCAGCTCCCAGCCGCCGACATCGAGTTCGTCGCTGATGGGCCGTTCGATCACATCCCGCTTCGCTTCTACCCCAAGGTACCAGGGCAGGCGATGCACGTAGATGAAGCGCACGTCGTAATCGCTGTCCGGCGACGCGAAGCCCCAGCCCCGGCTGCCGGATTCGCAGGCGAAGAGGACGCGCACGTCGTGCTCGGCTTCAATCTCCGCCAGGGTTTCCATCACCCGCTGCCGCACCGCCGGTTCGACCGGGTGGGCGCTCAGCACGGCGGGTTTTTCGATCTTCATTTCCTATCCTTTCACACAAACCACCTGGCGCAGGGTATGCACCACTTCCACCAGGTCGCGTTGGGCTTCCATCACGGCGTCGATGTCCTTGTAGGCCATCGGTATCTCGTCGATCACCTCGCTGTCCTTGCGGCACTCGACGTGGGCGGTGGCCTTGATCTGGTCCTCCACCGTGAAGCGTCGCTTGGCCTCGTTGCGGCTCATAGCGCGGCCGGCGCCGTGGCTGCACGAGCAGAAAGCCTCTTCGTTCCCCAGGCCGCGCACGATGTAGCTCTTCGCCCCCATGGAGCCCGGGATGATCCCCAACTCACCCTTCTTGGCCGACACGGCGCCCTTGCGGGTCACCAGGATGTCGACGCCGAAGTGGGTCTCGTGCTGGACGTAGTTGTGGTGGCAATTCACCGCCTCCACCGCGGCCTCGAAGGGCTTGGCGATGGCGTGGCGGGCCGCCGCCACCACATGCTGCATCATGACCATGCGGTTGCGGCGGGCGTAGTCCTGGGCCCAGCCCACGGCTTCCACGTAATCAGCAAAGTGCTCGCTGCCTTCCTCGAAATAGGCCAAATCCTTGTCCGGCAGGTTGGCGATGTGCTGGCGCATATCGGCCTGGGCCAGTTCGATGAACAGGTTGCCGATGGCGTTACCCACGCCGCGGGAACCGGAGTGCAGCATGAACCACACCCGGTCGGCCTCGTCCAGGCAGACTTCGATGAAGTGGTTGCCCGTTCCCAAGGTCCCCAGGTGCTTGTAGTTGTTGGTGTTCTTCAGGCGCGGGTACTTGTCGGTAATGCGCTTGAAGCCCGGTTCCAGGGCAGCCCACATGGCGTCGACCGCGGCCGGCGGGTGTTCCCACGCCCCCTTGTCGCGCCCGCTGCGCGGGCTGGTACGGCCGTGGGGAACGGCCCGCTCGATGGCGTCCCGCAGGCCGTGCAGGTTCTCCGGCAGGTCGGCGGCGGTCAGGGTGGTGCGCGCCGCCATCATCCCGCAGCCGATATCCACCCCGACGGCCGCCGGAATGATGGCCCCCCGGGTCGGGATCACGCTGCCGATGGTGGAACCCTTACCCAGATGCACGTCCGGCATCACCGCCAGGTGGCGGAAGATGAAGGGCATCCTGGCAGTCTTCATCAACTGGACGCGGGCGTCGTCCTCCACCGGGACGCCCTCGGTCCACAGCTTGATCGGCTTGCCGTTTTGAACTTCCTGCAGTTGGTAAGTCATGATTAATCCTCTTTCAATGCCGCCCGCATGTTAGCGAGGCCGGCGTAATTCGTCTTCAATTGTCGTGTCTAGGTCCATGCCTGGATTTTCACCAGACCGCTCAACACCTGGTCCAGGCCACCGAAGACCGAGATACGGTCGATGCGTTCGGCCACCCGCTCCAGGGTTTCCAGCTCCTTCAGGCGCAGGGCCGTCGGGTTGTCTTCCATCACCTTGGCGGTGTTCAGCAGCGAACGGGTCGCTGCGGTTTCCTCGCGGCGGCGGATGACGTTGGCTTCGGCCGACTTCTCGGCCTCCACCACCTGGGCCAGGATCGCCTTCATCTCCCCCGGCAGCACGATGTCTTTGACGCCGACGCTGCCCACCTCGATGCCGAAGCCCTGGAGCTTCTGCTTCACATGGGCGCCCACCACCTCGTCGATGATCTGCTTGTTCTCCAGCAGTTCATCCAGGGCCCGGGTGCCGACGGCGGCGCGCAGGCCGAATTGCAGCTCCCGGTAGAGATGCTCGGCCGGCTTGGTCAGCTTCTCGTAGGCGAGCAGCACGTCGGTGAAGCGCCAGGTCGCCGCCAGGTTGAGCCGCAATCCCACCTTGTCCCGGGACAGGATTTCCTGGCCGGTCACCTCCATGGCCTGGAGGCGCATATCCACCAGCTCCACCTGCACGTCGCGGTTGAAGCGCCAGAAGACTTCGACTCCCGGCTGCATCAAGCGCTCCACCTTGCCATCGACGCGCAGCACGCCCACGTGATAGGCCGGCACCTGGGCGACCAGGAGCGCACACGCACCGGCGACCGGACGGCCGCGCAGGGCCGGCTGCATGAGGTGGGACGCCACTTCCGGCGCCACGCCGTAGCCGCGGCGCAGATCGACGCGCTCCAGCCGGTGCCGGAGCAGCCCCTTCCAGAAGAAGCGCCGGCTGGCCGGGGGCAGGACCTCCACCAGGACATCGTTCTCGTAGCGCAATCCCGCCTCGTCCTCGCTCAATTCCATGCACTCGAAGCTCGAGGCGGCGGTTTCCGGTTCGTTTTGCAGCAGGTAATCCACGGTGGCGACATCGGTCATCGGCGCATCCAGCTTCCAGGTAACCAGGGAAAGCCGCGACATCGAGTCGATGAAATAGTGGCGGCCGGCATTCAGGATGCGCTCGTAATCGCCATCGCGCAGCAATACGCCCTTTTCATTCTTTTTCACCACAAAACGCTTCAACATTTTTCTTCTCCTTAGTCTTCCCACATTTACATTGTTTGCCGGCGGGCGCCGGCCCGGCGGGCCTCCGGGACGGCGCAGGCGGGGGAGCCGGCCGGCGGGTGCGGCGCCGATCCCCAACACCCCTCCAGCGCCTTGCGCCGGAGCCGGCGGTAGACCGTGCCCCACCCTGCCGGCCCGCCCTGCCGCTTGCGCGGGCCAGGAACCGGCCGGGCCGGCGGCGGGTGCTTGCGCATTCCGCAGCCGGCGGGTACTGCTGTATTCACTGTCGTGACAGGACAGTTTTGGAGCGGGAATCGAACCCGCGACCGACCGCTGGTTAGGCGGTTGCTCTACCCGACTGAGCTATCCAAACGGAGCGTGGAGGGAATCGAACCCTACGGACCCGCCGACCGGGCACGCACTCGACCACAACTTGCTGCGGCGGCATACGCGAAAGCGACAGAAGCGAATCCGGCTTGCGCGCACCGGCGGGGTCTCACCCCCTGCCCGTGGGCCATTGCAGCGACGTTGCGATCGCCTTATGCATTGCGAGATGCATGCCAGGTGGGAATCCGCCGGCCAGCGTCAATGTACCCAATTGATTTGAAACGAATATTCAATTCGCCGCCAATTTCCTCGCCCGAAAGGGAGGCCATTGAATATAGAATTTGCGATAACTATTTATCTTTCTGGATAATCCATGAAGCGCAACGTAGTCATTGGCTTCCTCGGCACCCAACTCGATTACGGCGGCAAGGGAGTGGCCCGCTGGGAAAAATGGCGCCCGACCGTGGCCCTCTGCCAACAGGAAGACCTGGTGGTGCATCGTCTGGAACTGCTCCACGACGCCCGCAGCCGGGGACTGGCGGAGCGCATCGTCAACGACATCGCGGCGGTATCCCCGGAAACCGAAGTGCGCCGGGTGGAGCGGGAATTGCGCGACCCCTGGGATTTCGAGGAGGTCTACACCTCCCTGCACGACTTCGCCCGCGCCTACCCGTTTGACCCCGAGAACGAGGATTACCTCATCCACATCACCACCGGCACCCATGTGGCGCAAATCTGCTGGTTCCTGCTGGCCGAGGCCCGCTACCTGCCGGCGCGGCTGGTGCAGACCTCGCCGCCCCGCAAGAAGGAGACGGCCAACAGCATCGGGCGCTACGAGATCATCGACCTGGACCTGTCCCGCTACAACCAGATTGCCCAGCGCTTCGCCCGGGAGCACGACGACAACGTTTCCTTCCTCAAATCCGGCATCGCCACCCGCAACCCGGCTTTCAACCGCATGATCGAGCGCATCGAACAGGTGGCCGGCCGCTCCCGGGCGCCCCTGCTGCTGATCGGGCCGACGGGGGCGGGCAAGTCCTTCCTCGCCCGCCGGGTGTATGAATTGAAGCGCCAGCGGCAGCGGCTTTCCGGGCGCTTCATCGAGGTCAACTGCGCCACCCTGCGGGGCGATTCCGCCATGTCGACACTCTTCGGCCACGTCCGCGGCGCCTTCACCGGGGCCCAGACGGAACGGCCGGGCCTGCTGCGTGCCGCCGACGGCGGGCTGCTCTTCCTGGACGAGATCGGCGAACTGGGCCTGGACGAGCAGGCCATGCTCCTGAAGGCCATCGAGGAAAAGCGCTTCTTCCCCTTCGGCGCCGACCGGGAGGCGGAAAGCGACTTCCAGCTCATCGCCGGCACCCACCGCGACCTGCACCGCTGGGTGGCCGAGGGACGTTTCCGGGAAGACCTCTACGCCCGCATCAACCTGTGGACCTTCGACCTACCCGGCCTCGCCGCCCGGCCGGAGGACATCGAGCCCAACCTGGATTTCGAACTGGAACGCTTCGCCCGGGAACAGGGCGAGCAGGTGCGCTTCAATGTCGAAGCCAAACGCCGCTACCTGGCCTTCGCCGGCAGCCCGGAGGCCCGCTGGGCGGGCAATTTCCGCGAACTCACCGCCTCCGTCACCCGCATGGCCACCCTGGCCGAAGCCGGGCGCATCACCGAGGACAACGTGCGGGAGGAAATCGAGCGCCTGCGCGCCACCTGGACGGACGGCAAGCCTCCCGACATCGTCACCGAGGTGCTGGGCGACAAGGCCGACGAACTGGACCTCTTCGACCGCTGCCAACTCGCCGCCGTCATTGCCGCCTGCCGCACTGCCGACAGCCTCTCCGCCGCCGGCCGGCAGCTTTTCGCCATCTCCCGGCAGGGGAAGAAGCAGCCCAACGACGCGGATCGGCTACGCAAATACCTAGCGCGGTTTGGGCTGGATTTCGAGAGAGTGGCGGGGAGGTGACGGTGATCACCCCGAAGTGTTATCCCCTGAAGGGGCAACAAAAAACCCGCACTAGGGCGGGTTTAACTTACTGCTTCGAACTACACCGTGGTGCCCAGGAAGGGACTCGAACCCCCACGCCTTTCGGCGCCAGAACCTAAATCTGGTGCGTCTACCAATTTCGCCACCTGGGCAGGCGGCGCGCATTCTACCACCCTCCGGGCATTCGCCCATATACTTGC
>JBLNBI010000223.1:0-3735 GCA_050259815.1 Actinomycetota bacterium
GACCGGGGCGTGGCATTCATGCCCGGGGAACCGTTCTATCCCGAGACGAACCCGACCACCGGCAGTCTGCGCCTGAATTTCAGCCACGCAACGCCCGAACAGGCGGAACGGGGACTGGAAATTCTCGCCGATCTGCTGGAAGGCTGATCTAGTCTGCGGATTGGGCTTGCAAGGCGCCTGGATTAGGCGTACAAAGGAATTGCAGATTCGGATTGCTAACCAAATGGGGGAGCGAATATCGACAATGCAAGGTGTTTCTGATTGACGCGAAGTACCTACTGCCGGTTTGACCGGATAAACGATGCACAATGCATCGAAAAACGCCGCCTAGCGCGGCGTTTTCCATTGGTGGCGCCGCAACCAATGGGGGGCAGGGCGGCCTAACCCCGGTACTGCCGTTTTCGCGGGAGGCCGCCATGGCCCAGCCACCGAATCCCGACCTGCCGGAACCCATCCCCCCGGGCCCCGGCCGTCCCGATCCTGAAATTCCCCGGCCCGATTATCCGGCGCCGGACATTCCCCATCCCGAACCGCCCAAACCGGGCGGGCCCGAGCCCGGGTCGCCATCGCCGATCATGTAGGCTCTCGGTGTCAGCGGGCCTTGGCCGGCTCCACGCTCTCGACGAACATCACCGCCGGGAAAGTGCGCTTCAGCAGCTTGCTGTAGAAGTCCCGCATCACCACGCCGTCCGGGAAGCGGACCGTGTCGCCGTCCTTGATCGCCGTGCGGGGAGCGGCCAGCCACAGGGTGCTGCCCTTTTCGCTCACTTCCACATAGGTATACTCGTTGGAGTCGATGTGGCTCAGCACCTTGCCGGTGCGGGTCAATTCCACCGGTTCCTTCTGCATCAGCTTCATGGCTTCCGACGGGGAAGGGTGGTTGGGCGGAGGCGCGGCAACCGCGGCCGTGGCGGCGAGTCCAAGGGCCACGGCGGCAAGGCGGGAAGTGAAGGTGTTCATGGGGTGCTCCTGGCGAAAAGCGAAGAGTAACCGGAAAATCGCCTGCCGACTGATATCCTCTCCCGATACAACGGAAAGAAGAAAACCATGCTGAGAACAGTGTTTATGGTTGCCGGCCTTACCTTTGCTGCCCTGGCCCAGGCCGAGGAAATCGGCTGCGTCACTACCGCCTTGAAGCTCATCGGGGCCAATCACCGGGTCTGCATCGAGGCCTTCGACGATCCCAAGGTACCGGGCGTCGCCTGCCACATCAGCCAGGCCAAGAAGGGCGGTGTTTCGGGAAGCCTGGGGCTGGCCGAGGACCCGTCCCAATTCTCCATCGCCTGCCGCCAGGTGGGGCCCATCACCCTGCCGGCCAAGCTGCCCAAGGACGAGGTGGTGTTCTCCGAGGACACCTCGGTGCTCTTCAAGGAAACCCGGGTGGTCCGCCTGTGGGACGAGAAGCGAAATACCCTCGTCTATATGGCCATCAGCCGCAAGCTCATCGAGGGCGCCCCCGCCAACAGCGTCTCCACCGTTCCCGTCATGCCCTGGGGCGGCCGCTAAGCGGCCTGACGGCGGCAGCGGGAATATGCTATCTTTCGCCTTCTACTGTATAAGTACTGTATAAATATACACTGGCTCAGCGCCTCACCATGTCCGAATACTCCGCTTCATCCATCCGGGTCCTGAAGGACCTCGAGCCCGTCAAGGAACGTCCGGGGATGTACACCCGGACCACTTGCCCGACCCACATCGTCCAGGAAGTCATCGACAACGCGGCGGACGAGGCCCTGGCCGGGTTCGCCAAGAAGATCAATGTCTCCATCCGGGCCGACGGCCTCATCGAGGTTTCCGACAACGGCCGGGGCATCCCCGTGGAAATCCATCCGGAAGAGGGCAAGCCGGCGGTGGAACTGGTGTTCTCCAAGCTCCACGCCGGCGGCAAGTTCAACAAGAAGGAATCCGGCAACGCCTACCGGTTCTCCGGCGGCCTGCACGGGGTCGGCGTGTCGGTGACCAACGCCCTGTCTTCCCGCCTGGAGGTGGAAGTGAAGCGGGGTGGCGGTGTCCATCGCATGGCCTTCGAGCATGGGTTCGTGGTCGAACCTCTGGAGCGGGTGGGGGATTGCGGCCAGCGCAATACCGGCACCACGGTGCGTATCCAGCCCGATCCCAAGTATTTCGATTCCCCCAAGGTCAATCTCGCCCAGTTGGAGCACCTGCTGCGCTCCAAGGCCGTGCTCATGCCCAACCTGGCCGTCACCCTGGAAGTCGAAGGGCAGGACAGGAAGGAGTGGTGCTACCAGAACGGCATGGCCGACTATCTCACCGAGATGATGCCCGGCCAGCCCATCGTCCCCATCTTCGTGGGCGAGAAGACCATCGAGGAGCCCAACGGCTTCGCCGTGGGGGAGGGCGCTGCCTGGGCCCTGGCCTGGTTCGAGGAGGGGGGCGGCAAGCCCGAGTCCTACGTGAACCTCATCCCCACCCTGGATGGCGGCACCCACGAGGCGGGGCTTAAAGCCGGCGTCTTCGAGGCGGTGAAGTCCTTCGCCGACCACCACGCCATCCTGCCGGCCAAGGTGAAGCTCGCCCAGGAGGACGTCACCGGCCGCATGACCTTCCTCCTCTCCGCCAAGGTGCTGGATCCCCAGTTCCAGGGCCAGACCAAGGAAAAGCTCACCAGCCGGGACGCCTACAAGCTGGTTTCCCAGATGGTCCGGGACCCCTTCGAACTGTGGCTCAACAGCCATGCCGAATATGGCAAGAAGATCGCCGAGCTGGCGGTGAAGGCCGCCCAGAACCGGATGAAGTCCGCCCAGAAGGTGGAGAAGAAGAAGTCTTCGGGCATTGCCACCCTGCCGGGCAAGCTCACCGACTGCGAATCCGAGGATATTTCCCGGAACGAAGTCTTCCTGGTGGAGGGCGACTCCGCAGGCGGTTCCGCCAAGCAGGGCCGGGACAAGGAAACCCAAGCGGTGCTACCCCTGCGGGGCAAGGTGCTGAACACCTGGGAAGTGGACCGGGACCAGCTCTTCAAGAACAACGAAGTCCATGACATCTCCGTGGCCATTGGGGTCGATCCCCACGGCCTGGACGCCATCGACACCGTGGATGTCTCCGGCCTGCGCTACGGCCGCATCATCGTCATGTCCGATGCGGACGTGGACGGCAGCCACATCCAGGTGCTGCTGTTCACCCTCTTCCTGCGCCACTTCCCGGCACTGATCGAAAAGGGCCACATCTACGTCGCCCAGCCCCCCCTGTTCCGGGTCGATGTGGAGGCCCGGGGCCATACCCGCAAGGTCTATTGCCTGGACGAGGACGAAAAGGCCCAGACCCTGCAGAAGCTCAAGGACGAGAAGGTACCGGAGAACAAGATCACCGTCTCCCGCTTCAAGGGCCTGGGGGAAATGAACCCGGACCAGCTCTGGGAAACCACCCTTTGCCCCGACACGCGCCGCCTGGTTCCCTTTTCCGCGCCCCGGGAAGTCATCAGGGAAATGGCCGAGACCTTCAACCTGCTGATGGGCAAGGGCGAAGCCGCCGCCCGCCGGGCCTGGATGGAACGGGACGGCGGCCTGGTGGAAGCCGACGTTTAGAAAACAAGAGAACAGCCCCGGAGGCAACCGGAGGGCGGGGCGTTTGTGGAGTGGGCGAGGACTGTTTGAGGGAGCGTAGCGACCGAGTTCCGCAGCCCATCGGAGCAAATGCCCCACCCGACGCGCTCAGGTATGTATTAGGAATTGCACAACAATGTCTGACCAACTGAACCTCTTCGGCGGCGAGCCC
>JBLNBI010000224.1:0-5140 GCA_050259815.1 Actinomycetota bacterium
TGTTGGATGCCTTGTGGGCTGGTTTGTTGCAGCGCAATATGATTGTATCGAAGACAGGATGGTCATCACCGGCAATTTACATTTTGTTTCTGCATGAATTATTGTGCGTTGCACAAAAGCAACAAAATTGGTCTTACCAATGAACCGCTGCGTAATATATACGGTATTCCCCTTATTCGGATTGATCTATGTCAGACTTGCTCGCGAACCTTAATTCCCCCCAGTTGCAGGCGGTTACCCTGCCGCCCGTACATGCCCTGATCCTGGCAGGGGCGGGGAGCGGCAAGACGCGGGTGTTGACGACGCGCATCGCCTGGCTCATTTCAACTGGTCAGACCGGTCCCCATGGCATCCTCGCGGTCACCTTCACCAACAAGGCGGCCCGGGAAATGAACACCCGCCTGTCCGCCCTGGTCCCCATCAATACCCGAAGCATGTGGATCGGCACCTTCCACGGCCTCTGCAACCGGCTGCTGCGCGCCCATCACAAGGAGGCTGGCCTGCCCCAGACCTTCCAGATACTGGACTCCGCCGACCAGCTGGCGGCGGTGAAGCGGCTCTTGAAGAACCTCAATGTGGACGACGAGAAGTACCCGCCCCGGGAGTTGTGCCACTTCATCAACGCCCACAAGGAACAGGGCATCCGGGCCGCCCAGGCGGAGGCCTACGATGCCTGGACCCAGCGCCGGGTGGAGCTGTACGCCGAGTACGAGGCCCAGTGCAACCGGGAAGGGGTGGTGGATTTCGCCGAGCTGCTGCTGCGCACCTACGAGCTCCTGTCCCGGAACGAGCCCCTGCGCCGCCATTACCAGGAGCGCTTCCGCCACATCCTGGTGGACGAATTCCAGGACACCAACAAGCTCCAGTACGCCTGGCTCAAGCTCATGGCCGGGGGCGGTGCCTGTGTCTTCGCCGTGGGGGACGACGACCAGAGCATCTACGCCTTCCGGGGGGCTGAAGTCGGGAATATGCGGGATTTCGAGCAGGATTATGCCGGTCCGAACGTCATCCGCCTGGAGCAGAATTACCGCTCCCACGGCAACATCCTGGAGGCCGCCAACGCCCTCATCAAACACAACCGGGGGCGGCTGGGCAAAAACCTGTGGACCGACGCCGGGGCCGGCGAGCCCATCCGTGCCTTCGAGGGCTATTCCGACCTGGACGAGGCCCGTTTCGTCATCGACGAAATCCGGGAACTGATCCGGGACGGCGTGCCCCGGGACCAGATCGCCATCCTCTACCGTTCCAACGCCCAGTCCCGGGTGCTGGAGCACGAGCTATTCACCCGGGGCGTTCCCTACCGGGTCTATGGCGGCCTCAGGTTCTTCGAACGCCAGGAAGTGAAGCACGCCCTGGCCTACCTGCGCCTCATCTCCAACCAGGACGACGACACCGCCTTCCTGCGGGTGGTCAATTTCCCGGCCCGGGGCATTGGCGCCCGCAGCCTGGAAAATCTCCAGATGCTGGCCCACCAGACCCATTCCAGCCTCTACAACGCCGCCGCCTCCCTCACCGGCCGGGCGGGGCAGGTGGTGGCCGGGTTCGTGCGCCTCATCGAGATGCTGAGGATGGAAACCCAGAACCTGCCTTTGCCGGAGATGGTGGAGCACGTTCTGGAGAAGAGCGGTCTCGCCCAGCATTACCGCACCGAAAAGGAAGGCCAGGAGCGCCTGGAGAACCTGGATGAACTGGTGAATGCCGCGGCCAGCTTTGTCGATGAAGAGGGCGCTATCGCCGAGCACGGCGCCCTGGTTTCCTTCCTGACCCATGCCTCCCTGGAGGCGGGCGACCACCAGGCCAGCGAGGGCCAGGAGGCGGTCCAGCTCATGACCGTCCATGCCGCCAAGGGCCTGGAATTCGACGTGGTCTTCATTACCGGCCTGGAGCAGGGACTCTTCCCCCACGAGAACTCGGTGATGGAGGGCAAGGACGGCCTGGAGGAAGAGCGCCGCCTCATGTACGTGGCGGTGACCCGGGCCCGGAAGCGCCTCTACCTGTCCTGTGCCCAGAACCGGATGCTCCATGGCCAGACCCGTTACTGCGTGCCGTCCACCTTCCTGGAAGAAATTCCCCAGAACCTGCTGTTCAAGATCAACCGGGCGTCGGCGGCGACACCTGCCGTACCCTCATCCAGCTATTCGGCGGCGCCGGCCGCGGGCTCCGTGGGCGGATTCCGCATCGGACAGACCGTGCAGCATGCGAAGTTCGGCCTTGGGGTCATCGTCGCCTCCGAAGGCCGGGGCTCGGACATCAAGGTCCAGGTCAATTTCGCGTCGGCCGGCATGAAATGGCTGGCCCTGGATATCGCCAAATTAACGCCGGTGTGAGGCGGGGGCTTCCAGGAAGTAGTGGATGGCGTAATCGCGCATCCGCTCCGCCAGTTCGGCCTCGCCGGCATGGCCGATTTCGGCCTGGAGGGCCGGGGCAATCTTCTTGAAGGCCGCCACCAGGGTGGGATCGAAATGGCGGCCGGCATCCTCCTCGATCCTGGCCAACGCCTCGTCCACCGGCCAGGGCGCCTTGTAGGGGCGGGTTGAGGTGAGGGCGTCGAAGACGTCCACAATGGCGAAAATGCGGGCGTTGAGGGGAATGTCTTCCCCCGCCAACCCCTTCTGGTAGCCTGAGCCGTCGAATTTCTCGTGGTGGTGGGCGATGACGTCCCGGGCGCCCTGGAGCCATTCCGACTTGCCGACGATATCCACCCCGAGGGCCACGTGGGTGCGCATGACGGCGAATTCCTCCTCGGTCAGCTTGCCGGGCTTCAGGAGGATGCTGTCGCTGATGCCTATCTTGCCCACGTCGTGGAGGAAGGCGCCGAGGATCAGGTGGCGCATGGCGGCGCCGTGGACGCCGCAGGCTTCCCCCAAGGCGATGGCGTAGAGGGTGACCCGGAAGTTGTGGTCGCCGGTATCCGAATCCCGCTTGGCGATGGCTTCGCCCAGGGCCGATGCCATTTCCAGGTTGGCCTTGAGGATGTCCCGGGAGGCCCGCAGCAGGTGCTTGTTGAGTCCCAGGATGACGGGATAGAAGACGACGGTGGCAATGAGGACGGCCGCCAGCGCCACTGCCAGGGTCCGCAGCAGCTGATCCCGAAGATTGGCCAGAGTCTCCTCATCCACCACGAAGACCCCTTCGAAATAGCCGGCGGTTTCTCCCGATTTCAATTTCAACGGGGTCAGTACCTGCACCACGGTCTGGCCGGCCAGGTCGAATTTCTCGTAATGGCTGCGGCCATCATCGGGGAAATGGTGGGCGTACTGCTTCAGCTGCTCCTCGACGGCGGCGTGGCGGGGATTGACCGCCTCCACCAGCTTCTTGCGCCTGGCATCGTAGAGCTCGATGACGACGAAATTGCGCTGGGCGAAGTCCGCGGCCCGCGCTTCCAGCCGAGCCAATTCTTCCGGCGTGTGCCGGCCGTGGTCCAGGCCCTCGGCGGAAAACTCGGAAGCCTGGGCAGCGGCCAAAGCGACTATGTAGTCATCGATCTTCTCCGTCTCGATGTAATAGACGCCGGCGCCGATGCCGACGGACACCAGGAGCCAGGCCGCCAGGAGGCGGGTGAAGATGACACGGTGGATGGAAAACATCCCAAGATGATACGCTGGGAGCTTCGCTCCTTTGTTAATTGCCCCTTAAGGAGAACACCATGACCTACGCCATTCGCATTCACCAGACCGGCGGGCCGGAAGTCCTGACCTGGGAAGAAGTCGACGTCGGTGCCCCCGGACCGGGGGAGGCCCGCGTCCGCCATGCCGCGGTGGGCCTCAATTTCATCGACACCTATCACCGCACCGGCCTCTATCCCGTGCCCCTGCCCAGCGGCATCGGCCTGGAGGGCGCCGGGACGGTGGAAGCGGTAGGCGAGGGCGTCACCGACTTGAAGCCCGGCGACCGGGTGGCCTACGCCGGCGGCCCCCTGGGCGCCTATGCCGGGGAGCGCAACATCCCGGCCCACCGGCTCCTCAAGCTGCCGGATGCCATCGATTTCAATACCGCTGCCGCCATGATGCTGCAGGGCCTGACCGCCGCCTACCTGCTGCGCCGCACCTATCGGGTCCAGCCCGGCGACCCGGTGCTGATCCATGCCGCGGCCGGCGGGGTCGGGCTTATCGCTTGCCAGTGGGCCAAGGCCCTGGGCGCCACGGTGATCGGCACCGTCGGCTCGGAGGCCAAGGCCGAGCTGGCCCGGGCCCACGGCTGCGACCATGTCATCAACTACAACACCGAGAATTTCACCGCCCGGGTGAAGGAAATCACCGGCGAGGGCGTGGCCGTGGTCTATGATGGCGTCGGCAAGGACACCTTCATGGGCTCCCTCGACAGCCTGCGGCCCATGGGGATGATGGTCACCTACGGCAACGCCTCCGGGCCGGTGCCGCCCCTGGACCTGCTTCTCCTGTCCCAGAAGGGCTCCCTCTTCGTCACCCGGCCGACCCTCATGAACTACACCGCCAAGCGGGCCGATCTGGAGGCCCTGGGCAAGGAGCTGTTCGATGTGGTTTCCAGCGGCAAGGTAAAGATCGAGGTCCATCAGACCTACGCCCTGAAGGACGCCGCCCAGGCCCACCGTGACCTGGAAGCCCGGAAGACGACGGGCTCCACCATCCTGTTGCCATGATGGCCAAGATCAAAGTCGCTCTCCTGTCCCTGAAGGACCTGATGGCCACCGCCTGGTGGATCGTCCTCATCACCGGCATCGGCTTCGTCATCGCCTTCCGTTTCGTCCAGCCGGCGCCCCCGACCCATATCGTCATCACCACCGGCGGCGAGGGCGGCGCCTACTACCACTTCGCCGGGCGCTATGCAGCCATCCTGGCCAAGAACGGCATCGCCCTGGAGGTCCGCCCCTCCAACGGTTCCCTGGACAATCTCCAGCGCCTGGAGAAAGGCGAGGCCCAGGTGGGCTTCGTCCAGGGGGGCGTGCTCAAGGCGCCGGAAGGGGAGCCCGGCTATGCCTTCGAGGATGCTCCCCTGAAATCCTTGGGCAGCGTCTTTTATGAGCCGGTCTGGGTTTTCTATCGGGGCCACCGGAAGCTGGACCGCCTGACCGAACTGAAGGGCAAGCGCATCGCCATCGGCCAGGAGGGCAGCGGGGTTCGCCAGCTGGCCCAGCAGGTGATGGAGTCCAACGATATTCCCC
>JBLNBI010000225.1:0-7902 GCA_050259815.1 Actinomycetota bacterium
GCGGTGAAGAAGTGGTGGGCCCAGACCACCACCGACAGCACGCCGATGGCCACGAAGGACCACACCTGGGCCTTGTAGCCGTAGATGGGCTTCCGGGAGAAGGCCGACAGCACATGGGGGACGAGGCCCCATACCGGCAGGAGCAGGATGTACACCTCAGGGTGGCCGAAGAACCAGAAGAGATGCTGGAAGAGGATGGGATCGCCGCCCCCAGCCGCCTTGAAGAAGTGGGTGCCGAAGTGGCGGTCGGTGAGGAGCATGGTCACCGCCCCGGCCAGGACCGGGATGGTGGCGATGAGGAGGAAGGCGGTGATCAGCCAGCCCCAGGCGAAGAGGGGCATCTTCATCAGGCTCATCCCCGGCGCCCGCAGGTTGAGGATGGTGGCGATGATGTTGATGGAGCCCATGATGGACGAGATGCCCAGCAGGTGCACCGCGAAGATGGCGAAGTCGATGCCCATGCCCCCCTGGATGGAGAGGGGGGCGTAGAAGGTCCATCCGGTGTCGATGGCGCCGGACCCCACCCCGAAGGCGGCCAGGATGAAGGGCAGGGTAAGGAGCAGGGCCGCTGGCGGCAGGAGCCAGAAGCCCCAGTTGTTGAGCCGGGGCAGGGCCATGTCCGGGGCGCCGATCATGAGGGGGATCATCCAGTTGGCGAAGCCGGTGGCCGCCGGCATGAGGGCGGCGAAGATCATCACCAGGGCGTGGACCCCGATGAGCTGGTTGAAGAACTCCGGCCGCATGAGCTGGAGGCCGGGCTGGAACAGCTCGGCCCGTACCGCCAGGATCATCAGCCCGCCCACGAAGAACATGATGACGGAGAAGGACAGGTAGAGGGTCCCGATCTCCTTGTGGTTGGTGGTGGTCAGCCAGCGGAGCAGGCCGGTGGGGTGGGTGTCGTGGTGTTCGGCGGGATGGGTGGCGATGTCCATTCGTGTTCTCCTAGCGGAGGGCCTTGACCTGGGCCGGCTGGACCATGTCGCCCATGCGGTTGCCGAAGCTGTTGCGCTGGAAGGTGACGACCCCGGCGATCTCCACGTCGTTCAGCGTTGTCTTGAAAGCCTGCATGGCGGTGCCGGGCTTGCCGTTCATCACCCGGTCCAGGTGGCTGTCCCGGACCGGCTTGCCGTCCGGGCCGAACAGGGCCTGGTTGACCACCTTGCTGCCGGCGATGGCCGGGAAGGCACCGGGGATGCCCTTGCCGTCGGGCTGGTGGCAGGTGGCGCAGATCTTTTCGTACACCGTCTTGCCCTGGGCCATGAGCTCGTCCTTGCTCCAGGTGCGGTCCCCGGCGCTGGCGGCGGCCGCCATGACGGCCTTCTGCTTCTCCACCCAGGCCTGGTATTCCGGCTCGGGCACGGCTTCCACCACTACCGGCATGAAGCCGTGGCCCTTGCCGCACAGCTCGGCGCACTGGCCCCGGTAGGTCCCCGGCCGGTCGATCTTGAGCCAGGTCTCCCGCAGGTAGCCGGGAATGGCGTCCCGCTTCACCCCGAACTGGGGCACCCACCAAGTGTGGATGACGTCGGTGGAGGTGAGCAGCACCCGCACCTTCTTGCCCACGGGCAGGACCACCGGGTTGTCCACCTCCAGGAGGTAGTTATCCCCCTTGGGCTCGGCATTGGCAGTCTGGTCGGCAGGGGTGGCCAGGTTGCTGACGAACTTGATGCCGGCATCCGGGTATTCGTACTGCCACTTCCACTGCATGCCGGTGACCTTGAGAACCATGTCCGCCTTGCTCTGGGTGTCTTCCATCTCGATGAGGGCATGGACGGCGGGGACGCCCATGAGCACGAAGTCGATGAACAGCAGGATGGCGAAGGGCACCAGGGTCCAGAACCATTGGATGGCGCCCTTGGGGCCGGTGAAGCGGGCGGCCTCGTGGCCGGCGTTCTTGCGGTGCTTCACCAGGGAATAGACCATGATGGCGAACACCACCGTGAACAGCCCGGTGATGATCAGCATGAATTCATTGTGGATCTTCAGGGTCTCATGGGCGACCGGGGTGACCGGCTCCGGGAAGTTCCAGGTGAAGGCGGCGAAGGCGGCTGTCGGAGCGGCCAGGAAGGCTGCGGCCAGAAGGCCTCGCCAGCCCGGCAGGGGAGCGGGATGTTCTTGGGCGCAGGCGGGCATGCGGTCTCCTCCCTTGTTACACGCTTATTGATGGCTAAGAATGCTGTTTCACTGCAATGGTTCCGGGAGTTCGTATCCGATGCGCATTCTTTTTCTTTCCCTGGTCATGGCGGCCATGGCTCTCACGGCATGCAGCCGGCAGGCCCCGGTCTTCCATGGCACCGACATCACCGGCGCCAGCTTCGGCCAGCATCTGGCGCTCACCGACCACAACGGCCAACCCCGCCGCCTGGAGGATTTCCGGGGCAAGGCGGTGGTGCTCTTCTTCGGCTATACCGCCTGCCCGGACGTCTGCCCGACGACCCTGGCCAAGTTCGCCGAGGTGATGAAGGCCCTGGGCCCGGAAGCCCAGAAGGTCCAGGTGCTGTTCGTGACCCTGGACCCGGAGCGGGACACCCCGGCCCGGCTCAAGGAATTCGTGCCCTGGTTCGACCCGAGCTTCATCGGGCTCTACGGGGACCGGGCGGCCATCGACGCCGCGGCCAAGGAATTCCGCATTTATGCGGCTAAGAAGGAGGTGGGGGGCGGCATGGGCTATGTGCTGGACCACACGGCCGGGGCCTATGTCTTCGATCCGGCGGGACGGCTGCGGCTCTTCGTCAGCGATACCGGCCAGGTCGCCGACATTGCGGCCGACCTCAAGGTGCTGCTGGCGGGGCAGTAGAGGCGCAGGGGGGAGCGGTTGCTTGTCCGCCGCTTATTCCTGATCGGAAATCCCCTTTGAAGCGACCCGGGAAAGATTTGACATAGATCAAATCCGCCGATAAATTCGCTCCACCAGTTCGACAAAGGCAAAACCGTTGAAAAACGGCGACGCAAAGCCACCGGGCTAAACGCGCGACAGCGTGCAGGCTAGCGGGGCTACCGAAGACAGGAACAGCAGGAGCGGGAAGTCTCCACTGCCCAGTCGATCTGGAACGACCAACGTTCTATTGATTGGAGATCGTGATGATTTCTTGCCGTCGGCTGTTTGTTGCCCTCGTTGCCCTCATCCCCCTCGCGGCATTTGCCGATGGCGGCCTGCAATGGCGCTGCTGGTACGACCAGCAGGTTCACATTGCCTGCCTGATCGAAAACCTGCCCAACGACCAAGGCCCCGCAGCCCTGCCGGCCCTGCCGCAAAACCTCCCGGCGATCGTAAAGCAGATGCGCCAGGATCCGGGCGCCTTCCGGAATCGCTTCATCCAGATTCCGCTGCATTCCGAGCCGTACGATATGGAATTCACCGCTGTGCTGGCCAAAGCCACGGTATGCGGGTCCCGCCGTGACTGCTCGGTAAACTTTACCCAGACCCAACCGCCTGCCTCGGTGATTGCCGCCCTCCTGGACAAGGAATTCCCCGGGCATGGTGGCAACGGGGCCGCTGTCCTTGCGATGGCGGAGTACGACTGACGATCGGCAGCCGCCGGAACCCCAACCGTGGATACGGGGAAATGAAAAACGGCCGGGATCGCCGGCCGTTTTTTCGACACCAGGGGCTGGCGATCAGGCTGCCAGCACGCCCTTCATCTTCTGCAAAGCCTTGACCTCGATCTGGCGGACACGCTCGGCGGAGACGCCGAATTCCGCCGCCAGTTCGTGCAAGGTGGCGGCTTCGCCATCGTGGAGCCAGCGGGCTTCGACGATGCGCCGGCTGCGCGGGTCCAGGCTTTCCAGGGCGGTCTTCAGGCCCTCGTCCAGGAGCTTGGCCTGGGCCTTGTTCTCCAGCATCCGGATGGGCTCGTAGCGGTTGTCCGCCAGGTAGTCGATGGGGGCGAAGGCATCCTCGCCGTCGTCCGGGTTGCCTTCCAGGGCCAGGTCGCGGCCGGAGAGGCGGGTTTCCATCTCCACCACTTCCTCGGGCTTGACTCCGAGGCGGTTGGCCACCTCGACGGCCTGGGGGCCGGACAGGGTGTCGGTGCCCTCATAGTCGTTCTTGAGGCTGCGGAGATTGAAGAACAGCTTGCGCTGGGCCTTGGTGGTCGCCACCTTGACCAGGCGCCAGTTCTTCAGGATGTACTCGTGGATTTCGGCCTTGATCCAGTGGATGGCGAAGGAAACCAGGCGCACGCCCCGGTCCGGGTCGAAACGCTTGACCGCCTTCATGAGGCCGATGTTGCCTTCCTGGATCAGGTCGGCGTGGGGCAGGCCGTAGCCGAGGTAGCCACGGGCAATCGAAATGACCAAACGCAGGTGCGAAAGCACGAGCTGACGGGCCGCATCGAGGTCGTCTTCGTCGCGGAAACGCTTTGCCAGTCGCGTCTCCTCGGCCTCGGACAGCATCGGGACACGGTTCGCTGCCTGGATAAAGGCATCGAGGTTGCCGACTGCCGAAGGGATGGGAAGCGCCAGGGCATGGGTCATAGCGAGTGATCCTCCTTCAATCCGTTCATCATTCCAGTCTGATTTTAGCACTCGTTTGATGAGAGTGCTAAGGGGTGGAAAAGTTCTTTGGCTGCTGCCTTGGAAGCCGCTTCAGACGCCGGGTTCCGCCATCTGCTGTTGCCGGGCGAACTCCCCGGCAGCCTCCGCCGGCAGAGGCTTGCTGAACAGGAAGCCCTGCAGCAGGTCGCAGCGCTGCATGAGCAGGAAGTCCCGTTGGGCGGCGGTTTCCACCCCTTCGGCCACCACCGTGAGTCCTAGGGTGTGGGCCAGGGCGATGGTGGCGGCGCAGATGGCGACGTTGTTGGGGTCGGTCTCGATGTCGTGGACGAAGGAGCGGTCGAGCTTGAGGCAGTGGATGGGCAGGCGCTTCAAGTAGCTGAGGGACGAGTAGCCGGTGCCGAAATCGTCGATGGTCAGCTTCACGCCCCGGTTGCGCAGGGCTACCAGCTGGCGGATGCTGGCTTCCGGATCGTGCATGGCCACCGATTCGGTCACTTCCAGTTCCAGGTCGTGGCCGGACAGGTGGTTGGCCTTCAGGGCGCGCTCGACGCTTTCCAGCAGGTTCGGGGAACGGAGCTGGACGGCGGAGATGTTCACCGCCACGTCGATATTGATGAGCCCTTCGTCCCGCCAGGCCCGGAGCTGGCGGCAGGCCTCGGAGATCACCCATTCGCCGATGGGCTGGATGAGGCCGCTGTCTTCGGCGACGGGGATGAAGCGGGCCGGGGAAACCAGGCCGTCCCGGGGATGGCGCCAGCGCAGCAGGGCCTCGAAGCCGACGCAGAGGCCGCGGCCGTCGAGCTTGGGCTGGTAGTGGAGCTCGAACTGCTCCTGTTCCAGGGCCTGGTGCAGGTCGCTTTCGAGCTGGATGCGCTCCAGGGCCACCTGGTTCTGGGAGGCGGCGAAGAACTTGATGGAATTTCGGCCCTGGGCCTTGGCCTGGTACATGGCCGTGTCGGCGTTCTTCATCAGGGTGTCCGGGTCCTCACCGTCGGCCGGGTAGATGGCGACGCCGATGCTGGGGGTCGAATGCAGTTCGCGGCCGTCCACGTAGTAGGGCTGGCGCAGGTGGCCGAGGAGCTTCTCGGCGACGCGGACCGTGTTGGCGGTCCCTTCCACGTCGGACAGCACCACCACGAATTCGTCGCCCCCCAGGCGGGCGACGATGTCGCTTTCCCGCACCGCCTCCCGCAGGCGGGTCGCCACCTGGATGAGCAGGGCGTCGCCGACCCCGTGGCCCAGGGTGTCGTTGATGGTCTTGAAGCGGTCCAGGTCCAGGAAGAGGACGGACAGCCCCCGCTTTTCCCGGCGTACCGTGGTCAGCGCCTGGTCGAGGCGCTGGCGGAGGCTCAGGCGGTTGTGCAGGCCGGTCAGGATGTCGTGGTGGGCCAGGTAATCGAGGCGGACGTCGGCGGCCTTGCGCTCGGTGATGTCCATATAGACTCCGAGGACGCCGATGACCCGGCCGTCCTCGTCGGTGAGCGGCACCTTGGAGGTTTGCAGCCAAGCGGGGCGGCCGCCGGCCGTGGTTTGGGGCTCCTCGTAGTCCAGCTTGGGCTCGGCCGATTCCATCACGGCCCGGTCGTCCGCCCGGTAGAGCTCGGCCTGTTCGCGCCAGGTGGCGTCGAAATCGGTCTTGCCGATCAGGTCCTCGGGCCGCTCCAGTCCGGCATCCTTGGCGAACAGCGTGTTGCAGCCCAGGTAGCGGCACTCCCGGTCCTTCCAGAAGACCCGCACGGGGGCGTGCTCGATGATCGATTGGAGTAGTTCCTTCTGCTCCCTCAAGTCCGCCGCGTTGCGGGCGTGCTGGCAGAGGAGGGCGCCGACTTTCTCCGTCATGGAATTGATGCCCCGCTGGAGTTGGCCCAGTTCGTCGCCGGAATCCACGGTAATGCGGGCCTCCAGGGCGCCGTCCTCGACCTCCTTCAGCACCTTGAGGGACTGGGTCACCCGCCGCGTGATCAGGCGCTGGGAAACCAGGACGATGCCGGCGGAACTGAGCAGGATGAACAGGGCCGAGCCGAGCAGGCCGGTAATGGCGATGGAGCGCTGGAGGGCCTGCACCTTGGCCGTGCTGACCGTGATCATGACCCGGTAGAGGGGCGCGCCGCCGGCATTGCCGTGGATGTGGGCGATGCGGGTCAAGGTGTCAGAGCCTTCGATGAACTGCTCGTCGGGGGCGGTTTCGGCGAACCAGCGCGGATCGATGTCCGGGAGGTCTTCCAGGGGGCGGCCCAGATCGGCAGGCTGGGTGGCGACGATGACCCGGCCGCTGCCGCCGATCACCAGGCCGCGCAGATAGGGGGCGCCCACCAGGTCTCCGATCAGGGATGGGCGGGAGACGACGCTGACCGGCAGCTCGTCGGTGGCGATCATGCCCCCGACCAGGCTCAGCCGGGTATGCAGCTCCTCTTTGGCCGCTGTGCTGAAGCGCTGCACGTAGAACCAGCCGGAAACCCCGAAGGCGATCAGCTCGATGCCGACCACCAGCAGGGCAATGCGGAAGATGAGTCCGAAACGCATGGGCGGTCAGGGGGCGTAGTGGGGGGTATCGGCCAGGGATTCCAGCCGGGTGGTCCGCTCCCGGTCGTAGCGGACCTGGTCGGGGGGCAGGTGCATGAGGATTTCGATGCCTCGCTCCGGGTGCTCGGTGGCCGGATGCCAGGTGGCGGCGTAGGTGCTCTGTTGCAGGTGGTGGCTCACCGGATCCATATAGGCGGGGGCGTCCTGCATGCGCTCCTGGGCCGAGGCCCGGTATCTCTCCAGTTGCTGGATTACGGCATGGTTGTCGGTGGTGCCGGCCTTCCCGATGGCGGCCAGCAGGGCCTTGGTGGCCAGGTAGGCGCCGTGGGTCACGTGGCCGGGGTAGTCGAGGCGGGTGTGGCCGTAGCGCTTGCGGTAGCGGGCGACGAATTCCGCGGTCCCCGGCGTCTTCATGTTCCAGGACCAAGTCACCCCGAAGAGGGGGCGGGGGGTACCGGGGGCCGGGTAGAGATCCTCCCAGTCCACCTCGCCGACCACCCACTGCTGCTTCTTCAGGGTTTCCGGCGGAATCTGGGCGAACAGCTTCATCTGGTTGTCGCCGCTGATATTGACCGCCACCACGTCCGCGCCGAGGTCGGCCACCTGCTTGAGGATAGCGGCGGGGTTGGGAAGCGCCTCCGGCGCGATCACCTCCCCGACCACGGTACCCCCGTTGGCGGCCACATAGGCCCGGGAGGCGGCGGCGCTGCTGCGGCCCCATTCGTCGTCCTCGGTGAGCAGGACCACCCGCCTGGCTTTCCGGCGGGAGAGGGCGTACTTGAGCAGGGTCTGGTTGTAATTGGCGGCGTTGGCGTCGAAGACGAACTTGGTACGGTGGGCGTTTTCCACCGATTCGGATGGCGCCGAGGAATTGGTGTTGAT
>JBLNBI010000226.1:0-3725 GCA_050259815.1 Actinomycetota bacterium
AGCCCACCAACCACCTGGACCTGGATGCCGTCCTCTGGCTGGAAGGTTGGCTCAAGGCCACGCCGGCCACCCTGCTCCTCATCTCCCATGACCGGGATTTCCTGGATGCGGTGGTTGGCCAGATCATCGCCATCGAGCGCCAGCGCCTCTCCCTGACCACCGGCGGCTATTCGGACTACGAACGGGCCCGTGCCGCCCAGTTGGCCGTCCAGCAGGCCACCTTCGAAGCCCAGCAGAAGCAGATCGCCCACCTGCAGCGCTTCATCGACCGCTTCAAGGCCAAGGCCACCAAGGCCCGCCAGGCCCAGAGCCGGGTCAAGGCCCTGGCCCGCATGGAGGTCGTCGCCGCGGCCCACGTGGATTCTCCCTTCCAGTTCGAATTCCGGCAGCCGGAGGCCCTGCCCGACCCGCTCCTGGTGCTGACCGGCGGCTCCGCCGGCTACAACGGCAAGGTCATCCTGGACCGGGTCAATCTCACCCTGCGCCCCGGCAGCCGCATCGGCCTCCTGGGCCGCAACGGCGCCGGCAAGTCCACCCTGGTGAAGCTCCTGGCCGGGACCCTGGCCATGACTGCCGGCGAGCGCCGGGACGCCAAGGCCCTCAACATAGGCTACTTCGCCCAGCACCAGCTGGAGCAGCTGCGGCCCGACGAGTCGCCGCTACAGCACCTCACCCGCCTGGAGCCCACCACCCCCGAGCAGGAATTGCGGGACTACCTGGGCGGCTTCGATTTCCGGGGCGAGATGGCCACCCGGGCGGTGGGGCCCTTCTCCGGCGGCGAGAAATCCCGCCTGGCCCTGGCGCTTCTCATCCGCACCAAGCCCAACCTGCTCCTCCTGGATGAGCCCACCAACCACCTGGACCTGGAAATGCGGGAGGCCCTGACCTTCGCCCTCCAGGACTTCGAGGGCGGTGTGGTGCTGGTTTCCCACGACCGCCACCTGCTCCGCACCTGCGCCGACGAGCTGCTCCTGGTGGCCCACGGCAAGGTGGAGCCCTTCGAGGGCGACCTGGACGACTACGCTTCCTGGCTGGCCGAGCAACGCAACGCCCAACGCGCCCCCGAACCCGACGCCGTTGCCCAGAAGGCCGAGCGGAAGCAGAAGCGGGAAGAGGAAGCCGCCAACCGCCAGGCCCTCCTCGCCAAGCGCCGGCCCCTTATGAAGGAAATCGAGAAGATCGAAAAGCAGATGGCCGCCTGGAACGAGGAAAAGGCCGCCCTGGACGAGAAGCTGGCCGATCCCGGCCTCTACGCCCCCGGGGCCGACCGCAACGGAATCGACGGCATGCACCGGCGCCAGGCCGAGCTTGCCGCAAGCATAGAAACAGCCGAGGAGCGCTGGCTGGAAATACACGACGAACTGGAGTCAATTCCCGCCCCCTGATCGGGTAGAATGCGCGTTTTTGCCTTTCGCCGCAGGAGCTTGCCGTGCAAATCGTCTGTCTCGACCTCGAAGGGGTCCTGGTTCCCGAAATCTGGATCGAATTCGCTCAACGCACGGGTATCCCCGAGCTGAAGCGCACCACCCGGGACGAGCCGGATTACGACAAGCTGATGAAGTTCCGCCTGGACCTCCTGCGGGAACACAAGCTGGGCCTGCCGGACATCCAGAAGGTCATCGGCGAGATGGGCCCCATGGCCGGCGCCAAGGCCTTCCTGGACGACCTGCGTAACACCTACCAGGTCATCATCCTGTCCGACACCTTCTATGAGTTCGCCAAGCCGCTCATGCAGCAGCTGGGCCTGCCCACCCTCTTCTGCCACTCCCTGGAAGCCGACGCCACCGGCATGCTGGTCAATTACCACCTGCGCATGCCCAACCAGAAGCAGGAAGCGGTGAAGCGCTTCAAGGAACTGAATTTCAAGGTGGTCGCCGCCGGCGATTCCTACAACGACACCGCCATGCTGGGCGAAGCCCACGGCGGCATCCTCTTCCACCCGCCCGAGAACGTCATCCGCGAATTCCCCCAGTTCCCGGTCACCCGGAACTACGACGAACTGCGGGCCGAGATCGACAAGGCTTTCGCCCGCGCCGCCTAAGATGCATCGCGACCGTTTCTACACCCTGTCGGCCTCCTGCCCGGACGGCGTCGGCATCATTGCCAGGGTGTCCGGCTTCATCGCCGGGCACGGCGGCTGGATCCTGGAATCCAGCTTCCACTCCGACGCCCTCACCGGCCGCTACTTCATGCGCCTGGAGATCAAGGCCGATTCCCTGCCTTTCCTCCTGGCCGAATTCCGGGAGCGCTTCGCCGAGGCGGTGGCCAAGCCCCTGAACATGGAATGGCGCATCACCGACAGCGCCGTGAAGAAGCGGGTCGTCGTCCTGGTCTCCAAGCAGGAGCACTGCCTCTACGACCTGCTGGCCCGCTGGCAGGCCAAGGAACTGGATATCGAGATTCCCTGCGTCATCTCCAACCACGACACCTTCCGGGGTTTCGTGGAATGGCACGGCATCCCCTTCCACCACGTTCCCGTCACCGCGGACAACAAGGTCCAGGCCTACGCCGAAATCCGCCGCATTTTCGAGGACGTGCGGGGCGACTGCATGGTGCTCGCCCGCTACATGCAGATCCTGTCTCCGGACCTGTGCAACGCCTATCCGGGCCAGATCATCAATATCCACCACTCCTTCCTGCCCTCCTTCGCCGGCGCCAAGCCCTACCACCAGGCCTATACCCGCGGCGTGAAGCTGATCGGGGCGACCTGCCACTACGTCACCTCGGAACTGGACGCCGGTCCGATCATCGAGCAGGATGTGATCCGCATCGACCACTCCGACTCCCCCGAGGATATGGTGCGCTACGGCAAGGACATCGAGAAGACGGTGCTGGCCCGCGGCCTGCGCTATCACCTGGAAGACCGGGTGCTGGTCCACGGCAACAAGACGGTGGTCTTCCGCTGAAATAGCGCCCGCCAAAAAAAAAGCCGCCCAACGAGGCGGCTTTTTTGTGCCCGCTCTTCCCTGAAAAAAACGGGCGCCGCTGGGCGCCCGAAGGGAGAGAGACTGAGGAAAGACTTAGTGGTGGTAGGCGGATTCGCCGTGGGAGGTGAGGTCGAGACCTTCGCGCTCCTCTTCTTCCGGCACCCGCAGGCCGATCACGATATCCACCAGCTTGTAGGCAATGAACGCCACCACGGCGGACCAGACGACGGTGATGCCGACGCCGGTGGCTTGCACCAGCAAGTGGTCGGCGATGGAGTAGTCATCCATGACCTTGTTGGCGACATAGTCATAGACGCCAGTGCCACCCAGGGACGGAGCCGCGAACACGCCGGTCAGCAGGGCACCCAGGATGCCGCCCACGCCATGCACGCCGAACACGTCGAGCGAGTCGTCGGCGCCGAGCAGGCGCTTGAGGCCATTGACGCCCCACAGGCAGAGCACGCCGGCAGCCAGGCCGATGACGATGGCGCCCATCAGGCCGACAAAGCCGCAAGCCGGGGTAATGGCGACCAGGCCGGCGACGGCGCCGGAGGCGGCACCCAGCATGGAGGGCTTGCCCTTGACGATCCATTCGGCGAACAGCCAGGACAGGGCCGCACAGGCGGTAGCGATCCAGGTATTGACGAAGGCCAGGCCGGCGGTGCCGTTGGCTTCCAGCGAGGAACCGGCGTTGAAGCCGAACCAGCCGAACCACAGGAGCGAAGCACCGATCATGGTGAAGGTCAGGCTGTGCGGGGCCATGGAGACGTTGCCCAGGCCGGTGCGCTTGCCGACCAT
>JBLNBI010000227.1:0-15323 GCA_050259815.1 Actinomycetota bacterium
TCCGTGGGCATGGAGGCCTGCTTCGTGAACCTGGTGGAACCCGGTGACAAGGTCATCGTCTGCCGGAACGGCGTGTTCGGCGGGCGCATGCTGGAAAACGTGGAGCGCTGCGGCGGCGTGCCGGTCATCCTGGAGGAAACCTGGGGCGAGCCCATCGACCCCAACAAGCTGGAAGAGCTGCTGAAAGCCCATCCCGACACCAAGACCGTCGCCTTCGTCCATGCGGAAACCTCCACCGGCGCCCAGTCCGACGCCCAGGCCCTGTGCGACGTCGCCCGCCGCCATGGGACGCTCACCATCGTCGACACGGTCACCTCCCTGGGCGGCACCCCGGTGCTGGTGGATGCCTGGCAGGCGGACGCCGTCTATTCCGCCAGCCAGAAGTGCCTGTCCTGCACCCCGGGCCTCTCCCCGGTGAGCTTTTCCGAACGGGCCATCGAGAAGGTGAAGAACCGTACCCGGGGCAAGGTGCAGAGCTGGTTCATGGACCTCAACCTCGTCCTGTCCTACTGGGGCGAGACGGCTCGAACGTACCATCATACGGCCCCAGGCAATAGCCTTTACGCACTCCACGAAGCCCTTATCCTATTGAAAGAAGAGGGTTTAGAAAACGCATGGGATCGACACCTTCGTAACCATGAAGCTCTAAAGGCCGGCTTGGAGGCGCTAGGCCTAAGGTACGTAACACCAGAGGGGGCTCGCCTTCCCCAGTTGAATGCGGTTTACATTCCCACTGGCGTAGATGATTTGGCGGTACGAAAGATTCTTCTCAACGAATACAACATTGAGATTGGTGCTGGTCTTGGTCCCCTCACTGGCAAAGTATGGAGATTTGGCTTGATGGGGCATTCAAGCAGACAGGAAAATGTGTTGCTTGCCCTCTCTGCTCTTTCGGCAGTTCTTGCAGAACAGGGTTACGGCCATGACAGCGGCTCTGCTGAAGCAGCTGCGCACCGAGCTTATGCCGCCCACCATTCACTAGCAGCAGGAACTGCAGCAGCAAAGACGCGCTGACAAAGCTCGGCTTCGTCGTTCTCAGAGACAGGCCCGAACCTGCCTGACAAACTCATATTGCTTGTCAGGTAGGTGTAAAAACGGAGCATGTAGATCGCTATGTGAAAGTGCCTCTGCCATATCAATACTCGTAGAGAGTACTATCCCATGGTCGTTCGCTAGAGTCTCCGCCCCTGATTGAAAGCCATTGTGGCTAATGATCCATCCTATTATTGGACCACGGACATCCTTGAACCACGCTGGAATAAGGTCCTTAACTTGTTTAGCTTGGTACCTTACGCAGTCCAGTGTCGTGATGAAGTCGCGGACTAGATCTACGCTAACCTTAGAATCGTATTGCTTGCTTTGTCCGACGATCCGTATCGGAGACCAAGAGCCTGAAAATATGTGAGTCCGCCCTCCTTGGGGCATGCGGGCGAAAAAATCAATTCCACCTTCATTTCCGTGAGGTGTAAGCAAGAATTTATCAGCACCAGCGACTCGTGCCAAAATGACACCGGCAGCTTCGTATTCCCTGTCGTTCAGGGAATCTATGGCTCTCAAAAACCCGGGACGCAGTCTTAGCCTTCTATAACGAAGAGCTTCTGATGGCGAGCAGCCTGCAATCGGTGGAAACCAAGTACAACGTCTAATCCCCGTTGTTGTAGCGCCCTGAACAAGCTGTGTAACTCCACGCTTTTTATTCTCTTCCGCCTCTGCCAGCAAACAATTCCAGTACCTAGTCAAATTAGCGGTAACGAAACCATCAACGTCGAGATCCTTCTTGCCTAGCGCTTCCTTGACTGCTCTTGCTAACACCTCTTGAAAATCGAGTTCTCCGTCATCTAGCTCTGCCCGATAAAACCATCGGATCAGTAGCTGCTTGTCGCTAGCCATGACAGATCACCGTTAAGAACAGATGTTCTCGATCTGCACTTTTAGCGCATCAATAAGTTGGTCTAACTCCTCTTTAAGCGCGGGAGTCTTGACTACCCTAAGTGGCAAGTTCTCTAGAGACTTGGTACACCCGCGTATCTGCTCGAATACCTCACGAACCGGATCTGACTTCTCTCGCGCCTCTCGCTCAAATTTCCTGGTCAGAGCTTGCGAGTAGGCCTGTTCTAGCTGTCCGTTGTTCCTAAATTGCTGGAACAACTCGGGCTCTTCTCTGATCAGTTGCGCGATGTCTCGAATATCGTCCCGCCTGGCAATCTTGCGAGCATCCCAATTTCCCCTTCCCGTTGCCTCACCCTCCTCATCAGTCTGTCGTGGATAGAGCCATCCGACAAATTCATTGAAATTTATTGGATTCTTAAAGCGCTTTTCCTCTTCATTCCACTCAAGCCACTCTCGCACTTCGGCGCTACTGCGGCTAAACAGTTCTTGGAAATACGGGTATGACTGCTCGTTTACTTCTGAAATATATTCGGATTCTTCCCGAGCTTGCTTGAATGCGTAGTATCCACGCACCCATTGCCCAGCACCGAAGGCTGTCAGACCAAAACGCCTCCCCACTTCAGTGAGCGTTAAGTCGTCCTCCTCCATCTGTTCGACCAGCAATTTGGCTTTATTAAATGCTGACCAATCCTCTATACCTGAAATGTGTCTCAGCCCCTGAAATATCCATGCGGCATTGACATCCCCCCCTGTGTAACGCAAGACCGAGATCGTTTGAATGGAGTTCTTGACCTCATCGGACACCTTAGTCGTATCGTTGCCATACGATGAAATGGTCTTTGCCGCACAGATTCTTCGATTTCCCTCTAGGACAACGTATTTCCCCTCCGCGAATTCACGGACTATTACGCGGTCAATTGGGAGGAATCCGTTCACCTCCATGTTCATTAGCAGCCGCCCGACGGAGTGCCTTTCCATCATGAGTTTTGATATTTTTTCTTGAACATCAGTGTCTGCAATCCTGTCTTCAGGCACTAACTGCCACTCCGAATCCACAAACCGGGGATTATTGGGATCTAGATACAGTTGCTCCAGTGCCACGTCGACTGGTGAAAGCTGATTCGTCAGGGCCAGTAAGCTCATAGTCGTCCTAAAGAAATATGTTTATGTCAATTAACTAGACGATCAGGATTATCGTGAATTCTTGCAACATTTGGCTAGTGTTGTTACCCCCGTGCTCCAGGAGTGCAGCCGCTTAGCATTTTGGGCATCAGACATGGATTGATTAGTCCAGACCTACTGCCTGATCGATTTTTCCTATCTCACGCTGCACAAGTCCGAACAACTGTTCCACAGATCCTCCTTGGATACGGAGGTAGGTCATTGCAAGAATAGTTAGTGGATGTATGCCGATGATTTCAGCCAATCCCTGAACTTTCTCTATGGTTGGACTGTTCCCCCCCCGTTCCAGAGTGCTGACATAAGTCCGACTCGAAACCGCTCCAAAGTCCTCTTGCGTCAACCCATGCGCCTTCCGCGCAGCCTTCAAGGCGAGTGCAAATGCTTCTCGTAGCTCCATGGCGTCATCTTCAAAAAAAGAAGACGCCATATGGCGCGAATGAACACTATAACGCTACAATGTATACTGTTCATTTATACGACACCTCGGAACGAGCGACGCATGGCCAAGAAAAGGAAGGCGAAGCCTTTGCACAGGTGTCGGTGCGCAGTCACCAACGCCGAGAACCTGCTCACGGTAGATGAACCGGTTATCGGCTCGAAGGCTGTCGTTGGAGTTATTCGAAACACCACCGTGACGAACTGCGCAATAAGCGCCAGTGGTACATTCGGACTACGAGCCAAAACCCTTGAGGGGAAACCTGCACACTTCGCTGTCCTAGATGAACAAGGGAATGTTTTGGAGGAAGGTCGCGCAGTCGCCGCAGAGGCATGGAATGTATGCATTAAGTTCTACTCTGCGCTGCTATTTGAAGACGGCAAGATCAAAGTCTTGAGCGCCCCGCCGGGAATGAAAGTGGTATAAGGCCTCGCCCCTAGGCAGAATTTTTGGACAACAGCGTTGTCTAAAATAAGTTTTGCCCCCCGTATCGATTGCTCTCCCTGGGGCGAGACCTCCCGGACCTACCACCACACCGCCCCCGGCAACAGCCTCTACGCCCTCCACGAAGCCCTGCTGCTCCTCAAGGAAGAAGGCCTGGAGAACGCCTGGGACCGGCACCAGCGCAACCATGAGGCCCTGAAGGCCGGCCTCGAAGCCCTGGGCCTGGAATACCTGGTCAAGGAAGGCGCCCGCCTGCCCCAGATGAACGCGGTCCGCATCCCCGAAGGCATCGACGACCTGGCGGTGCGGAAGACCCTGCTCACCGAATACAACATCGAGATCGGCGCCGGCCTCGGGCCCCTGGCGGGCAAGATCTGGCGCTTCGGGCTCATGGGTTATTCGAGCCAGCCGGAGAATGTGCTGCTGGCCCTCTCCGCCCTGTCGGCGGTGCTCTCCGAGCAGGGCTACCGGCACGACAGCGGGGCCGCCGAGGCCGCCGCCCACCGGGCCTACGCCGCCCACCATAGCCGCGCCGCCGACCGCCGCAAGGGCTGATCCCGGTTATTGCGCCGCAACAGTGACACTGGGGCGGCGTGCCGCTATGATCCTCCGCACAGAGGAGACCCCGAGCCCCGCAGGCTTGGGAAGATAAAAAGCGGAGGAGTCATGGGCAACAAATCCCTGGGCATCGGCGCCATCGCCGGAATCGCCGTCGTCCAGGCGGCAGTGGTAGTGGCCCTGGCCGGCGGCGCTGCAGCCGGCTGGTACGGCGGCATCGCGGTCATCGTCATCGGCGTCATTGCCGCTTTCCTGGCTGGGGGCAAGGGCGGCGGCAACGTCGCCAAGCTGGAGGGGGACGTGGCAGCCATCGCCGACGGCAACGCCGACCTCTCCCTGGCGGTGGGCAGCGACGGCGGCGACCTGGCCGGGCGCATCGCCGCCAACCTCAACCGCTTTTTCGGGAAGGTCCGCGGCCTGATCGTCCATGCCCGGGAAAGGAGCGTCAGCATCGCCGCCGACGCGGCCCGCATGAACCACCTGGTCCAGCTCACCGGCGAGGCCGTGAAGCGCCAGGAGGAACTGGCCGTGGCGGTGTTCGAATCGAGCAACCGGGTGAACCAGGCGGTGAGCGAGGTGACCGCCAACGCCGACGCCATCGAGGGCTCCACCCACAACAACCTGACCCTGGCCCAGCGCTCCCTGGAGCAGATGCATACGGTAGCCGTCACCATGCGGGCGACCAACGAGCACATCCAGCACTTCTCCACCACGGTGAGCGAACTGCATACCAGCTCGACCCGCATCAACGAGATCGTCTCCCTCATCAACGACATCTCGGACCAGACCAACCTCCTTGCCCTCAATGCCGCCATCGAGGCCGCCCGGGCCGGAGAGGCGGGACGGGGCTTCGCGGTGGTGGCGGACGAGGTGCGCAAACTGGCCGAGAAGGTGAAGACCGCCACCCAGGTCATCCGCCAGAATACCGAGTCCATGATTTCCCTGGTGGCCGACACTTCGGACAAGACCAAGGCGATCGTCGGCGACGTGACCGAGGCCAACGACCATATCGAGACCTCCGCCGCCGACCTGGATGCCATGGTAGAGGAGTTCCAGCGGACTTCCGAGCAACTCGGCACCATCGCCAACGCCATCCGCAACCTCAAGGAAAACAACCAGAGCATCCACGGCGAGGTGGAGGAAATCCGCAACCATGCGGTGGATGTTTCCGGCAAGGTGAAGCAGTGCCAGGATTCCGCCAAGACCCTGCGGGAGTCCACCGAGGATCTCCAGGGGACGCTGGCCGACTTCCGTACCGGCAACAGCATGTTCGACACCATCCACGACAAGTGCGGCGACTTCCGCGACCGGGTGGCGGCGGTGCTCCAGCGCCTGGCAGACCGGGGTGTCAATGTCTTCGACCAGTCCTACAAGGAGATCGCCGGCTCCAACCCGAAGCGCTACACCACGGCCTACGACAGCCAGTGCGATGCCGAACTGACCCGGCTCTACGACGATTTCCTGAAGGACGTGAAAGGCCTGGCCTACTCCCTGGCGGTGGACGGCAACGGCTACGCCCCGGCCCACAACGGCATCTTCTCCAATGCGCCCACCGGCGACCCGGCCATCGACCTGGCCAAGTGCCGCCACAAGCGCATCTTCAACGACCCGGTGGGGATCAAGCTGGCCAAGAACCAGAAGCCGTCCCTGTTCCAGACCTACGTCCGGGATACCGGCGAAATCCTCAACGACCTGTCCATGCCCATCCGCATCAACGGCCGGCATTGGGGCGCAGTGCGGATCGGCTTCAAGACCGACCTGCTGTTCTGATCACCCAAAAAGGGTGACCCACAGCTTCTGGAACCAGCTGAGGCCGGACCACCAGGCCACCCCGTCTTCCCGGAAGCGGGCGCCCCGGGGCGTGAGGGCCAGGGTCCGGGCGCCGAACTCGGTATGTCCGGACTCCTCGATGAATTCCAGGCGCATGAGGTAGCGGGCGATGGCCGGCTGGATCTGCTGGCCGTGGAGCACCCAGCGGGTCCCGTAGTCGTCCCCATCGCTGCCGAGCATCAGGATGGGCGCGAAGTCCCCCATCATCCGCAGTACCCTCAAGGTTTCGGCGCGGTTGGGAATCGAGGTCTTGCCGGAAGAGGCCATCGGACTGTGCTCCATTTCTCCGCCATCGACCGCCTTTCCGATCCAGCCGGGGTCGACCATGGCTGCCAGTATAATGGGGTGCAAAGCCCTGCAATATAAACAACAATACGCGGAGACACCGGTACCTTGACCGCCGCCGAGACCACACCCGCCGTGACCGGCCCCCAGCGGCAATGGTCGGTCCGCACCCTGCTCATCAGTCTCGTCCTGGCCTGCCTGCTGCCCGGCATCATCGGCGCCGGCTTTTTCGTCGCCAGGGAGTACCGGGAAGCCCAGGCCCAACTCGAGAAGGACACCCTCCAGACGGCCCGCGCCCTGGCCCAGGCCGTGGACAACCAGATACTGCGCTCGGAAGCCCTGACCCAGGGGCTGGCCAGCAGCGACTTCCTGGCCCGGGGCGACCTGGCCGGCTTCCGCGCCCAGGCCCGCCAGGCCCTCAAACGGACGAACCTGGTCGCCAATGTGGCGCTGGTGGACAGGAACGGACAGCAGGTTCTCAACACCCAGCGTGAATGGGGCGCTCCTCTGCCCAAGACGGGCAACCCGGAAGTGGTCCGCCGCGTCTTCGAAACCAGGGAGCCCCAGATATCCGACCTCTACCTTGGGGCCACGATCGGCCACCTGGTCATGACCGTGGCCGTGCCGGTCATCTCCCAGAACGAGGTCGCCTACGTCCTCCTCGCTCCCATCCCGCCGGAGCGCTTCACCGCCATCCTGAACGCCCAGCGCTTCCCCCCCGGCTGGGTCGCCACCATTCTCGACGGCACCGACGCCATCGTCGCCCGCACCCGGGAAGGGGAAAAATACCTCGGCCAGAAACCGGCCACCGGATACCTCGAACAAAAAGGGGGGCGAGACGAAGGCACCCTGGATTTCGTCATGAAGGACGGCGTTCCGGTTCTCTCGGTGTTCACCCGCTCGCCGGTCACGAAGTGGTCCGTGGCCATCAACATACCCCAGGAGCATCTCGCCACCCAGTTGTCCCACCGCCTGTTGCTGGTGCTGTTCGGGATCGCCGGCCTGTTCGCCGTCGGTATCTGCCTGGCATGGATTATCGGAGGGAGGATTGCCCGGTCGTTCCAGGCTCTGGCTCAGCCGGCCGTTGCCTTGGGGGCCGGAACGACGCTTACCCTGCCGCCCATGGCCGTAAAGGAGGCGGCGGAAGTCGCAGCCCTTTTGCAGCAGCGCTCGGCCGCCCTCCTGGCCCGGGAAGCCGAGCTGGCCGCCAGCAACGCTGCCCTGCAGGAAAGCGAATCCCGCTTCCGGCTGCTGGCCGACTATGCCCCGGCTATGATCTGGCTGGCCGGCAACGACCGGGAGTGCTACTGGTTCAACCAGCCCTGGCTGGCCTTCACCGGGCGGACCATGGAGGAGGAAAGGAACGGCGGCTGGGCCGAGGGCGTCCATCCCGACGACCTCCGGCGCTGCCTCGATACCTACAACGACGCCTTTGAGCGCCGGGAAAAATTCGCCATGGAATACCGGCTGCGGCGCCACGACGGGGAATACCGCTGGGTGATCGACCAGGGGGTCCCCCGCTTCGAGGCTGACGGCACCTTCGCCGGCTACGTCGGCGCCTGCATCGACATCACCGACAACAAGCGGGCCATCGAGGCCATCGAGGACATCAACGCCGAGCTGGAAACCCGGGTCGCGGAGCGCACCGCCGAGCTGCTGGCGGCCAACCGGGAGCTGGAGGGCTTCACCTTCGCAGCTTCCCACGACCTGCGCGGTCCCCTGGGGCGCATCAACAGCTTCAGCACCATGCTGGAACGCGGCTACCGGGACCGGCTGGAGGGCGACGGCCTGGTGTTCCTGAATTTCATCCGCCAGAACGCCACCCGCCTGACCCAACTGGTGGAGGATCTCCTCAGCCACGCCCGGGTCGCCCAGCAGGCGGTGGAGCTCCAGCCCCTCGACCTGCCGGCCGTGGTGCAGTCCGTCCTCCAGGACAGCGCCGAGGACATCCGGGAGGCGGGGGCCGATGTCCGGCTGGCGATTCCGCCGTGCCGGGTGCAGGGCGACGCCCATATCCTCTCCCAGGCGTTGAGCAATCTGGTGGGGAATGCCCTCAAGTATTCGGCGGCGGCCGAGCCCCCGGTCATCGAGATCGGCGGCGAGGAAGCGGAGGGCCGCTTTCGGCTCTGGGTGCGGGACAACGGCATCGGCTTCGACATGGCCTACCACGACCGGATTTTCGAAATGTTCCGGCGGCTGCACACCTACAGCCAGTACGAAGGCAGCGGCGTCGGCCTCGCCCTGGTCAAGCGGGCCATGGAGCGCATCGGCGGCCGGGCCTGGGCCGAAAGCCGGCCGGGCGAGGGGGCGACCTTCTACCTGGAGCTGGCGGCGGAAGCCGCCGCCTACTGATAGACGATTTCCACATTCTCCGGCTGCAGCCAGCCGGAGAGGGCCTTGATCAGTTCGTCGTCAAGCCGCACCCGCGCGGCATCCCCCAGTTGCAGTTCGCACTCCGCCACCGCGTTGCGGTAGCGGATGCGCACCGGGGCCGGCCCCGGCCCGAAGGGGGCCAGGAGGGCCTTCAGCTTGGTGGCGTCGGCCTGGCCGTTCATCTTGACGAGCAGGTGCTTGGCGAACTGGGCCCGGGCCTCGCCCAGAGTCATGAGCTTGTCGGCGGCGACGGCGTTGCCGCCGGAGAAGTCGTCGTAGCGGACCTTGCCCTGGACCACCAGCACCTCGTCGGTGACGATCTTGTGGCGCTCGGCCTCGAACAGTTCGTTGAACACCGACACCTCTACCATGGCGGTACCGTCGTCCAGCTGGATGAACAGCATCTTGCCCCGGCGGGTCATCATGGTCCGCACCCCGACCACGATGCCGGCCATGGTGGTGAGTTCCTTGGACGGCTCCAGCCGGGACAGGCTGCGGCGGATGAAGCGGGACAGTTCCGCCTTGTTGGCGTTGTAGGGATGGCCGGAGAAGAAGAAGCCCAGGGCCAGCTTCTCCTCCATGAGCCTTTCCTTCTCGTCCCAGGGCTTCACTTCGACGTACTGGGGCGCGTGTTCCTCGGCCACGTCGGCCAGGTCGAAGAGGCTGGTCTGCATGGCGTTGCGCTCGGCATGCTCGGCGAATTCCATGGCGATGCCCACGGTCGCCAGCATCTTGTGGCGGTCGGCATCCAGGGCATCGAAGGCGCCGGCCCGGATCAGGGCCTCGATGGTGCGCCGGTTCACCATGCGCTTGTCGCAGCGCTTGCAGAAGTCGAACAGGTCCTTGAAGGGTCCGCCCTCTTCCCGGGCCTTCAGGATGCACTCCACCGCCTGCTGGCCGGTGCCCTTCACCGCCCCCAGGCCGTAGCGGATGGTCTTCTTGTCCACCGGCTCGAAGCGGTAGGCGGAGGCATTCACGTCCGGCCCCAGCATCTTGATGCCGTTGGCGATGGTGTCCTCGTAGAAGATCTTCACCGTATCGGTGTTGTCCATGTCCGAGGACAGGGTGGCGGCCATGAAGGCCGAGCAGTGGTAACGCTTTAGCCAGGCGGTGTGGTAGGTGACGACGGCGTAGGCGGCGGTGTGGGACTTGTTGAAGCCGTACTCCGCGAACTTGGTCATCAGGTCGAAGAGCTGTTCGGCGAGCGCCGGATCGTAGCCCTTCTCCTTGGCGCCGGCGGCAATGGTCTCCCGGTGCTTGGCCATTTCCTCGGGCTTCTTCTTGCCCATGGCCCGGCGCAGCATGTCGGCACCGCCCAGGGTGTAGCCCCCGATGATCTGGGAGATCTGCATCACCTGTTCCTGGTACACGATGACGCCGTAGGTGGGGGACAGGCAGCCGGTCAGGTCCGGGTGGAAATAGTCGATCTTCTGCTGGCCCTTCTTCCGCAGGATGAAGTCGTCCACCATGCCCGAGCCCAGGGGGCCGGGACGGTAGAGGGCCAGCACGGCGATGATGTCTTCGAAGCGGTCCGGGGCGAGCTTCTTGAGGAGCTTCTTCATGCCTTCCGATTCCACCTGGAAGATCGCCGTGGTATTGGCGTCCTTGAGGATCTGGTAGGCACCGGGGTCGTTGAAGCCCAGGGACATGAGGTCCAGCTTCTCGCCGGTCAGGCGCTCGATGTAGTCCAGCGCCAGTTCGATAATGGTGAGGTTTCGCAGGCCCAGGAAGTCGAACTTCACCAGGCCGGCCTTTTCCACGTCGTCCTTGTCGAACTGGGAGACGGGGGAGGCATCGGCGCCGGGGGCCTGGTAGATGGGGCAGAAGTCGGTGATCTTGCCCGGGGCGATGAGCACGCCGCCGGCGTGCATGCCGACGTTGCGGGTCAAGTCTTCCAGGCGGCGGGCGAGATCGAAGAGTTCCTGGATGGATTCGCCGTCCCGGTCATCCTCCATCATGTCCTTGAGGGCCGGTTCCTGCTCCAGGGCCTCGTCCAGGGACACCGGCTTGTTCTGCACCACCGGGATGAGCTTGGAGATACGGTCGCAGAGCGAGTACGGCAGGTCCAGCACCCGGCCCACGTCCCGCACCACGGCCTTGGAGGACATGGTGCCGAAGGTGGCGATCTGGGAGACGGCCTCGGCGCCGTAGCGGCCCCGCACGTATTCGATCACCCGCCAGCGGTTGTCCTGGCAGAAGTCCACGTCGAAGTCGGGCATGGACACCCGCTCCGGGTTCAGGAAGCGCTCGAACAGCAGGGCGTAGGCCAGCGGGTCCAGGTCGGTAATCCGCAGGCTGTAGGCCACTAGCGACCCCGCGCCGGAACCCCGCCCGGGGCCCACCGGCACGCCGTTCTGCTTGGCCCAGTTGATAAAGTCCGCCACGATCAGGAAGTAGCCCGGGAACCCCATCTGGATGATGGTGTTGCACTCGAAGGCCAGGCGCTCGTCGTATTCCGGACGGCGCTCCCGGCGCTCCTCGGCATCCGGGTAGAGCTCTTCCAGGCGCTTGTCCAGGCCGGCCTTGGCCTCGGCCACCAGGAATTCGTCGATGGTCAGGCCCGGCGGAATGGGGAAGTTGGGCAGGAAGTTCTTGCCCAGGGTCATCTCGATATTGCAGCGCTTGGCGATCTCGATGGTGTTGGCCATCGCCTCCGGCAGGTCGGCGAAAAGCTCCGCCATCTCGGCCTGGCTCTTGAAATACTGCTCCTCGGTATAGGGCCGGGGCCGGCGGGTGTCGCCCAGGACATAGCCTTCGGCGATGCAGGTCCGGGCCTCATGGGCGCGGAAGTCGTCCCGCTCGAGGAACTGGATGGGATGGGTGGCCACCAGGGGGATGCCCAAGTCCCCCGCCAGGTCGGCGGTGGCGTTCACCATGGTTTCCTGCTGGGGCTGGCCGTAGCGCTGGACTTCCAGGTAGAAGGAATCCGGGAAGATCGCTTCCCAGGCCCGGGCCCGTTCCGCCGCCAGGTCGAAGTTGCCGTTCTGCAAGGCCTCCCCCACGTCGCCCAGGTGGGCGCCGGAGAGGGCGATGAGACCGTCGCTGCCGATTTCCTTGAACCACTCCCGGCGGATTTCCGCCTTGTCCTTGCGGCCTTCCTGGAGGTAGGCGCGGGTCAGCAGGTTGCAGAGTTGGCGGTAGCCGTCATTGTTCTTCACCAGGAGCAGCAGGCGGCGGGGGTCCTCCGGCGATTCCGGGTTGGCGATCCAGACATCCGCCCCGGCGATGGGCTTCACCCCCTTGCCCCGGGCCCCCGTGTAGAACTTCACCAGGCCGAACAGGTTGGCGAGGTCGGTCAGCGCCATGGCCGGCATGCCGTCGGCGGCGGCCCGCTTCACCGCATCGCCGACCCGGACGATGCCGTCGGTGATGGAGTATTCGGAGTGAAGACGGAGGTGGATGAATTTCGGATCGCTCATGGCCCCGATTTTACCGCGCCGGGGCGCCCCCCGGCGCACCGACTCGGCTGCGGCATGACGGCAAGGAGCGGTAGAATCGCCCCCCATGACCGCCCGCCGCCAGTCCCTTTATCTCTTCCTCCTCGCCCTCGTCGTTTTCGGCCTGGGCATCTGGGAACCCACCGGGGTAACGGGCAAGGATGAGTTCTACCTGGGCCTGCGCACTCCCATGGAAATGATGGAGGGCAACCACTGGCTGGTGCCTTTCCTGGACGGCGCTCCCCGCATCCGGAAGCCGCCGCTCCTCTACTGGCTGGGCCGCATCAGCTACGAGACCTTCGGCGTCTCCCTGGTCAGCGCCCGACTGGTGGCCATCCTCTTCTGCGGCCTCCTGGTGGCCGCCACCGCCGGCATCGCCCGGCGCCTCACCCGGGAGGCCCACACCGGTTTCATCGCCGGCCTCATCGTCCTCACCTTCCTGGGCATGCACAGCGAGGGCCGCCGCTTCATGCTGGATGTGCCGGTGGCCGCCCTGTCCACCGCCGCCTTCTGGACCCTGCTCATCTGGCTGGATAACCGCCGCTGGTACTGGCTCACCGCCACCGCCCTGCTCCTGGCCGCCGGCTTCCTGGTCAAGGGCCCCATCGTGGCGCTGATCTGCGGCGGCGGGGTCGCGGCCCTGCTGGTTTCCAAGCGCCTCCTGCCGGAAACCCTGCGCCCTCACTGGCTGGGCCTCTCAGCCAACCTGCTCCTGTGCGCTGCCCTGGCCCTGCCCTGGTTCTTCCTGGTCCGCATCCTCTACCCCGAAGCCACCCAGCTGGCCCTGGCCGACGAGGTGGAATCCCGGCAATTCTTCCACCTGACGCCTGAAATCGTCCTCGGCCTCATCAACGTGGCCCTGCCCTGGGTCTTCGTCTTCATCGCCGCCGCCTGGGCCCACCGCCGGGAGCCCCACCTGCCGCGCCTCCTCATCGTCTGGTTCCTGGCCACCTTCCTGCCCTTCCTGTTCATCCGCAGTTTCGACCGCTACCTCATCGGCTCCCTGGTGCCCCTGGCCATTTTCGTGGCCTGGGCCCTGCCCGGACTGAAGAGCCGCTGGCCCTTCCGCCTCGGCCTCGCCATCGCCCTGCTCCTGGGGGGCGGGCTCGCCCTTTTCGCCCTCTGGTTCCGGCTGGGGGGCTGGTATTGGCTGATCCTGCCGGCCGCCTATTTCGCCTGGGCCTGGTGGAACCGGAAGAGCCTCGTCCATACCCTCGCCGCCCCGGCCCTGTTCTGGATCGCGCTGTTCTGGGGCATCTTCCCGGCCCTGGGGGTGAACGAGGTGCCGGCGGACGTGCAGGCCCTGGGCCGCAGCCGCCCCATCGCCCTGTTCGACGGTCCCCAGCCGGCCATGCTCCCCATCCTGACCAAGCAGCCCCACCGGCATTACGAACACCTCGACCGCTACGACGCCGCCGAACTGAAGGCCCTGGGCACCCTGGTCTTCGCCGAGAACAAGGACGTGCCCCGGCTTCTGGCCGAACTGGACGCCGCCGGCTACGTGGCCCGCCCGGCCGGCCAATACCGGGTCCTGGCAAGCCACGGCTCCGCCCTGCGCTTCGCCCGGGTCGGCGCCACCGCCCAGCATTGGCGGGAGGCCTTGGTGGGCCAGCGCCTCGACCCTCTCCTCACCACCGTCGAGTGGTTCGAGATCGTGCCCCGATGAACCCGTCCCGCTGGGCCGCCCCCCTCGTATTCGTGGCCGGCCTGGCTGCCGCCCTGGCGCGCTCCCCCTGGCCGGCGGAACCGGCCTTCGTGCCGCCTCCTGCTCCCGCGTCATCGCCCCTGCCGGCTGAGTTTCAGAGCGAACTGCTGCCGACGGCAGCTCCCTCCGCCCATGCCGCCACCCTTGCCCAATTGGAGGACGGCCGCATCGCCGCCGCCTGGTTCGCCGGTTCCCGGGAAGGCGCGGCCGACGTGGCCGTCTGGTTCTCAACCCTGGAGCGGGATGGCTGGAGCCCGCCCCGCCCCATCGCCGAGCGGGAAAGCACCGCCCGCGCCACCCTCTCCCATGTCCGCAAGATCGGCAACCCGGTGCTCTACGCCGAGGGCGGCCGGCTGCATCTCTGGTACGTCAGCGCCTCGGTGGGCGGCTGGGCGGGGAGTTCGGTGAACCACAGCGTTTCCGAAGACGGCGGCGCCACCTGGTCCGCCCCCGCCAAGCTCGCCACTTCGCCCCTCTTCAACGTCAGCACCCTGGTGCGCACCCCGCCGCTGCCCATGGCGGACGGCGGGCTGGGGCTGCCGGTCTATCACGAGTTCCTGGGAAAGCACGGCGAATGGCTGCGCCTGTCGCCGGAGGGCCGCATCGTGGACAAGGAGCGGATACCCGAGCCGGTTCCCACCCTCCAACCCGCGGTGGTCGCCCTGGACGGCCAGCGGGCCCTCGCCTGGCTGCGGGATGCCGGCCCCGGCCCGGGACAAGTGCGGGCCGCCGCCACCCGGGACGGCGGCCACAGTTGGGAAACCCTGCCTCCGCTTCCCATCGGCAACCCCAATTCCTCCATCGCCGCCCTGCGCCTGCCCAGCGGCCGCCTGCTCCTGGCAGGCAACCCCGCCGAGGGGCGCAGCCGCCTGGTGCTATGGCTCTCGGAAGACGAGGGGAAAACCTGGAAACCGGCCCGGATAGTCGAAAAGGATGACGGAGTGGACGCCGAATTCTCCTACCCCGCCCTGCTCCTCTCCCGGGACGGCCGCATTCACCTGGCCTGGACCTGGCGCCGCCAGGGCATCAAGCACGCAGTCTTCAGCGAGACCTGGCTGCTGGAGGGCCGGCCATGAGCGTGGCCGCCATCTACGGCTGGCTGGCCTGGGCCCTGCTGGTGGGGACCGCCATCACCTTCCTGCCCCGCTGCCGGCGGCTGCCCGTCGCCATCGGCGCCACGGGC
>JBLNBI010000228.1:0-12263 GCA_050259815.1 Actinomycetota bacterium
CTCGACGGTCAGGGGGCCGGGGCAATTGCCTTCCACGGCCCGGTTGCGGGTGAGGGGGGCCATGACGATGCGGTTGGCCAGCTCGATGTCGCCGATTTTGATGGGATCAAACAGGGATGCCACGGTGGTTCTCCTTGTCGTTGAGGGTAAGTTGTCGAATAGACCGGTCGTCTAGTGTTTTGGGCTAAAAATCAGCCGCTCCCGGGCGGCTGGCTTTGGGTGAATGGGTTCAGCGGGACAGGAGCCGTTCGGTAAACCTCATGGCGTTGTCCAGGGCATTGCGGTTGCGGTGCAGCTTGCCGATCAGGCTGGCCCCCAGCCACAGCTGGTAGAGGACCTGGGCGGTGGGCAGGGGCTCCAGGGCAGGCAGGGAGCCGTCGCCGATGCCCGCCTCGATGAGGCCGGCGATGCGGCCGACGATCTGGTCGGTGCCTTCCCGCAGGGTGAGGCGCATGGCGTCGGACAGATCGGATACCTCGGCACTCAGCTTCACCACCAGGCATTGCTGCTCGGCACAGCCGGCGCCCTGGGCGTCCAGCCAGTGCTGCCAGTAGCGCATCAGCCGTTCCCGGCCCGATCCGGCCTCTTCCTGGGTACCTTGGTCCAGGCTGGCCAGGCGGCGGGCGAAGTATTCCTCCAGCAGGGCGCGGCCGTAGGCTTCCTTGGATTCGAAGTAATGGTAGAACGAACCCTTCGGCACCCCGGCGGCGGAGAGGATCTCCGCCAGGCCGACGCTGGAGAATCCCTTGCCGGCGATGATGCGCTGGCCGGTATCCAGGATGTGCTGACGGGTGTTGTCGTGACGGGCGTTCATGGAGATTAGAATAGCCGCTATTAGACCGGTCGTCTAGTCCACTGGAGTTTCCGCAGTTGCTCGTCGGATTTTCCGGAGCACGAACCCGCCCAGGGCGAAATAAACCAGGAAGGCGCCGGCCCACAGCTTCGGCCCGTCGTTGCCGAGGACCATCAGCAGGAAGACCAGGGCGATGCCCCCGAGGAAGGCAAATCCCATGTGGCGGATCGCCCTGGCGGACCAGACTACAGTCGTGTTCGTGGCGTCCTGGTCCAGGCGGGGCGACGGCTTCTTCCGCGGCTTCCCTTTGCCGCGGGCCTTTCCGGATTTGGCTCCGGAACCGGCTGCTGCCAGTTCCGCAATCGCCAGCTTTCCCGTCTCGACGAATTCGGCGAAGTCGTCGTCCGGCAACAGTTCGTCCTCATGGACGATCTTGTTCCGGACGGAGGCGACGAAACGCAGCTTCCTCACCAACGCCGCGGGCAACTTGGCCTCGACGCTGGTTGTCCTTTCGTGGAGCCCCTTGCCGGTGGCGCCCATGGTTTCCAATACGGTCTCAAGCTGGCGCGCGATGTCGATCGCAACACCCGCCTGGGCCGCTCCCTTGCTCAAATTCTGCAAAACCGATCCTTCGACAACAGATGAAGCGAGCTGCTTAATAACACGTTTTTTTGGTGGGGTGAGGTGATCTTTGTTGGGGTTAGGGCGGAGTAGAGGTTCAATGGATACCGGAGGGTCGGGGCCAGCTCGATCCTTATCTCGCGGTACGGCCACGTTGAACTGCCCCAAACGACTGTCCGGTCACACTGTCTCACCGTACCTCGAAGGGCGATCGATGCCGGCACGCAGCCAACCAGCATCGTCGATCTCGCCCATCAGCATCCATCGACCCAACCGAGGGAGAAATCATCATGCCTCGCGCTCGTCCCAGGTTCCGCGCTACGTTCTGGCTCGCACTCCGCCGTGCAGGCCCTCGGGGATCGAAAGGTGCGCGTCGTTGGGCACGATATTGGGCTGATGGTCGCCTATGCCTATGCCGCCATGTATCCCCAGGAAGTCGAGAAGCTGGCGCTCATGGATGCCGTCCTGCCCGGCGTCGAGGGTTGGGAGGCCGTATACAACGACCCCAAGATCTGGCACTTCCGCGCTTCTTGGGCCCGACGCCGGAAGCGCTGGTACTAGGCGGGCAGGACCACTCGTCCCGGTCGGGATCACGATGAGCTTGGCAAGCCTCTCTCCCTGCGATGAAGCGGCCATTCAGGCCAGCCCTGCCGGCTGCCCGTGCCGGCCGGCGGCGCGACCATGGATTCTGGCGGCCACCATCCTGGCTTCCGGCATGGTCTTCATCGACGGCACGGTGGTTAATGTGGCGCTGCCTGCCTTGCAGAAGGAATTCGACGCCAGCGTAGGGGAGGTGCAATGGGTGGTCGAGTCCTACGCCTTGCTGCTGACGGCCTTGCTGCTTCTGGGCGGAAGCGCGGGGGACCGCTTCGGCCGCCGCCGGGTATTTGCGCTCGGCGTCGCTGTGTTCGGCGTGGCCTCCGCCTGCTGTGGGCTGGCGGGCACGATCGGAGCGCTGATTTGGGCGCGGGCGGTGCAAGGTGTGGGCGGCGCCTTGCTGGTTCCGGGCAGCCTCGCCCTGATCAGCGCCTCGTTTCCGGAAAGCATCCGGGGCAAGGCCATCGGCACGTGGTCTGGCTATACCGCCATCACCGCCGCGCTGGGGCCGGTCCTCGGCGGCTTCCTGATCGAACATTTTTCGTGGCGCCCGGCTTTCCTGATCAACGTCCCGTTCGCCTTGGCAGTGCTGTTCCTGACTTTCAAATATGTGCCGGAGAGCAAAGGGGATCGCGGCTCCGGACCAATGGATTGGCTGGGCGCCGTGCTGGCCAGTACCGCCCTAGGATGCCTGGTGTATGGATTGATCGGGTCGTCCTCCCTGGGCTGGGGCGATGTCCGGGTGATCGGCACGCTCGCGCTGGCGCCGCTCGCCTTCACGGCTTTCGTGGTGGTCGAAAAGAGGCATCCCTCCCCGATGCTGCCCTTGCGCCTGTTCCGCTCCCGCAATTTCAGCGGCGCTAATGTGCTGACTCTGTTGCTTTATGCGGCGCTCGGCGGAAGCCTGTTCTTCCTCCCGCTCAACCTCATCCAGGTCCAGGGGTATTCGGCGACGGCGGCAGGGGCAGCGCTGCTGCCTTTCATCCTGATCATGTTCGTGCTTTCGCCCTGGGCAGGAGGGTTGGTCGACCGCTATGGTTCACGGGGGCCGCTGGTGGTCGGACCGGCGATTGCCGGGCTCGGCTTCGCCTTGTTTGCCGTTCCCGGTATCGGCGGCAGCTATTGGACCACCTTTTTTCCGGCAGTCCTGGTCCTGGGGTTCGGTATGACGATCACCGTCGCCCCGTTGACGACGACGGTCATGAACGCCCTGGATCGTTCCCTGGCCGGCGCGGCATCCGGAGTCAACAATGCGGTATCGCGGGCGGCAGCCTTGCTGGCGATCGCCGTGCTGGGCATGGTCATGAGCCTTGCCTTCGACCACGCCTTGGTGCAACGTACCCGGGCATGGCCGGTATCGCCACCGGTGTCGGCTCAGGTCGAAGCGCAGCGCGGCCGGCTGGCGGCCATCGATGTGCCGCCGGCAGCTACGGAAGGCGAGCGGCAGGCGATCAAGACTGCGGTCGGCGGTGCATTCGTCTACGGCTTCCGCTGGGTCATGGTGGTCGCAGCGCTATTGGCCATGGCCAGTTCATTGAGTGCTTGGCTGACGGTCGGCGAAACCAGGAGCGAATCTGCCAAACGATGATCCGCGCGGTATCCCAGGCTGCCAGTCCGACGAAGAGCGCAGCAGGAAGGTGCCGGCTGACTGGTCATCCGCCAAGTACGTGCTCGATTCGCCGGTCGGGGATGAGCCACATTGCCGCCACAAGGACATAAATTGTCCCCGATATCCAAGGAGACGCAAAGGCCAAAGGGATCGCGCCCAGATAAAAGAGCATGGAAGACTTTCCCTTAAAGTCATTCCCGATGGCGTGCTTCAGGAGGGAATCCTGTCCCTGGCTGGCGATAATGGTGCCTTGCAGCAGCCAATAGGCGACCGCTGCCATGAGCAACACAAACCCGTATAGAGCCGTGGGCGCAGCGGAAAAATGGTTCTCCCCCATCCAGGCAGTCGAAATAGGAAACAAGGATAGCCAGAACAAAAGATGCAGGTTGGCCCAGAGGATTCCGCCATTGACGCGATGCATCGTATGGAGCATGTGATGGTGGTTGTTCCAATAGATACCGATATAGACAAAACTCAGTACGTAGCTCAGGAACACCGGTGCCAACGGAACGAGCGCTGATAGCGTTTCGCCATGGGGCGCCTTTAACTCCAAAACCATGATGGTGATGATGATGGCAAGGACGCCATCGCTAAAAGCTTCCAGGCGGTTTGTCGGCATCCATTGCTCCCAACAGGGATACTGGCATAGGCGGCTACAGCCTGATCATCAATCTGTGCCAACCGGCACCGTCGGCATGATCATCGGTTCGCCCCCCGTGCTGCCTTACTGCGGCAAGTCGAAGAGCAGGACTTCCGTACCGTTTTCCCGGCCCGTTACGATGACTTTCGACTCTTCAGCTATTGCAGCGCCATCACCGGCATGCAGCGTATATCCGTTCAGATCTACCTCGCCTCGAGCCACCTGCAGCCAAACGAGGCGATTATCTGCCGGGGCATAAGTAATGGCCTCCGCGCGGCTCAGCAGGGATACATAGAGGTTGGCGTCCTGATGGATGAGAACGGATCCGTCCCGGCCATCGCTCGAAGCCACCAAGCGAAGACGTCCCCGCTTTTCTTCATCGAGAAATGTTTTCTGGTCGTAGCGGGGCGCCAAGCCTTCTTCGTCCGGCATGATCCAGATCTGCAGGAAATGGAGGCCGTCTTCCCGGGATGGATTGAACTCGCTGTGGCGAATGCCTGTGCCGGCGGACATGACCTGCACGTCGCCTGGTCGGATCTGGGATCCGGTACCTAAGCTGTCCTTGTGCTCAATGGTGCCTTCCAGAACATAGGAAACAATTTCCATGTCCCGGTGAGCATGGGTGCCAAAACCCATCCCGGGCTGGACACGATCCTCATTGATCACCCGTAGCGGCCCAAATCCCATGAAGTTTTCGTCGTAGTAGCGGCCGAAGGAAAAGGTATGCCGGCTATCGAGCCATCCAAGATTTTCAGTACCACGATCTTTGGCTCGCCTGACTTCTATCATCGCTGACTCCGTTTGCTGGCGGATTCAATATCGGCAATGGTGATAAACATTGGTTCCACAGAGGAAAATCGCCCCTATAAGGCGTATCACTACTGCTAGTGCACGGATCTACCGCGAAGGCGAGTGTAGATAACGAGCAGGACGACCGCGCCAATCACTGAAGCAATGAAGCCAGCAGTTTCGCCGGGCTTGTACCAGCCGACCGCCTGGCCGACGAATCCAGCGACCAACGAGCCAGCGATGCCTAGGAGTATCGTGACAATCAAGCCTAAATCATCCCTGCCTGGATGAATGAGCTTGGCGATGATGCCGACGACCAAGCCGATGAGAATGGTCCCGAGAATTCCCATGATAGATTTCCTTTCGAGACAAGTACCAAGTCGTGGCGCGGACGAGGAGGCATCGCCGCTTCAGCGCCGCTTCGGTTGGATTTTGATAGCAAACTGCGAACCCAAGAGGACTTCTACGACAGGCACTAGCCACAGACCCACATGAGCCGGCAATGACTGCGGCGAACTATCGGATGAAGGATTCGCGCCGACCCAAAGGCGACGTTCTGGCCATTAAGAAGCAGCCCTCCAACGTATAGGTAACCGGCCGCCAGCTGACAATTACTTTCCGATCTAACCGGTGAGCTGGCTACCTGGCTCATCTTGGACGTTGTGCAGGCTTTCGCTCACGTTGTAATCCGGTCCCAGATCCTGTTCGCCCTGCTGCTCATGGCCGAGCCCCTGCATCGGCTCACCGGAGGAAGAGGCAGCCCCTTGCGTCAGCTTTTCCAGCAGTGCCTGATCAAAAGCGGGAATGTCGTCCGGTTTGCGGCTGGTCACCAGCTTGCCGTCTACCACCACCGGCGCATCCGTCCACAGTGCGCCGGCATTGCGCAGGTCTTCCTTGAGGCTGGGCCAGCTGGTCAGGCGCTTGCCCTGGGCAATCCCGGCGTCGATCAAGGTCCAGGGGCCGTGGCAAATGGCGGCGATGGGCTTGTCCTCCCTGGCAAATTCGCGGATGAAGGTAATCGCCTCCGGACTAAGGCGCAGCCGGTCCGGGTTGGCGACGCCTCCAGGCAGTACCAGGGCGTCGAATTCGCCCGGGCGGGCGTCTCGAACGTCCATTTCGACCTTGAAATGGTCGCCGGGGGAGAGATGGCGAAGGCCCTGGATTTCCGAGCCCTTTGGCTTGGGCGAAACAAGCAGGACCTGGGCACCGTGTTCTTCCAGGAAGGTACGGGGGGCGGTGTATTCCACCTGTTCCACCCCATCGGTCATCAGGACCGCAATTTTTTTGCCCTTGAGGACGGAGGCTTGAGTGGCTGGCATGTCGGATTCTCCTCTAGGGGACAAAACATCGGAGATAGATGGCAGGGTTTTTCCTGCACTTGGCTTTCCCGGCAAACCGCCTGGAGACAAGGGTTTGACTGCCACATCGTTCTTAGGGCGCCCTCAGCATCAAGGGGTCGCGCAGTTTGATGATTATCTTGACATCATCGGCATCGACAATTTCCAGGCTAGACAAACCTACGGCAGTCTGGTCGATATGAATTTCCCGGGCCTTGTAAGCCAAGTGGTCCAACCCGTCGATGACAATTTCGATGAGTTCGTCCTTGGCATCGTAAGTGATGCCCAGCAGCGGGAGCCATTCCGCCTCAATTTGAGAGCCGAAGGACAGTGCATCCACTTCGACTTCGGCCCGCTTGCCGATCAGAGCTTTCGAGGCAGCATCAAAGAAGGCATGCCATGCTGTTTTTTCCAGTTTCACTATGGACATAAACGATTTCCATTTTCCTGCCAGCCGTTTAAGAATGGGCTGGCGATATGCGCCGATCCGGAGTAATCCGTCGCTCGTCCCGGCCCGCTCCCGGCTGCACTAGTTTGCGCAGGCGGAAAGCCAAGCCAAGCAAGAGGGCTCCCGTGAGCACGGCATAGAGGCTAATGAGCCAGATCATGGCCAGGGCGCCAGCCGCCGGGAACAGGAAGACCAGAATGCCGAAGAGGATCGATACGGCACCGCTCAGGATCATCAGCCATTCATTGCGGATCAGGCGGCGCAGACGAATGGCCGAGACAATTTCCAGCATCCCGACAACCAGGGCATTGGCTCCCATCAACAGAACCAGAACCAAGGCTGTCAGGTCCGGGTGCAGGACGGCAATTACGCTGGCACCAATGCCGATCAAACCAATAAGGAGCAGCAGCCACCAATCGTTGTCGGCCTGCCGATACCGTAGCGCGCCGGTCACGTAGACCACGCCGCTGACCAGAGCATAGGCGGCAAAGAGAGCCACCAAAGCGAGCAAGGTAATTCCAGGCCAAAGTATCGCCAACACCCCAAATGCAACCGCGATGGCGCCATGAGCCCCGAGAATCCACCAGGATCGTGCAAACAAGTCGTTCATCGGAGTTTTCCTTGCAATGGAAAGAAGACCCGTTCCAGTTGCCTGGTCCCGGGCCTCGATTTCTGCAATTAGAATGCCTGCCCCCGATTCCCACGCTGGGGGCCCGGTCTGGTAAGCATTACGGCGCGAGGTAACTCTTACTCCCGCGGTTCAAGGGGACCGCGACGGCCGCAGGGCCGTCGCCTTGCTCATACATAACAGCATTCAGCAGGCTGGTTCTCACGCCGCGTCAGCTCGCACCACCCCCGGACCAATTGAGCATCTCCTTGTACCTCGTCGGCAGTGTGTCGATATACCCGAATATCTTGTCCAGGATATCGGCAGCGGGCGTGCCCTTGGCCTTCTCGGCATCGTAGAGCTCGACTCTCTTCTGCCGCTCCGCCGAGGACACGCTGTTGAAATAGCTTTCGCTTTCTTCCGTGACCGGTTCCCCGGTTGCCGCATATCGGATCGGGCCTGTGCCGTTCACATGGTCTGAAAAGTCCAGCCATGGTGCCAGGGAGTCGTGGGAATAATCGTAGGCCAATTTTTCCGCCAGTTTCGGGTCCGAATGCGCTGCCCGGGAAAACGAGTTGGGTACGGTGGCTTTACCGGGCGTTGCTGATTCGGCCGCCAGAAGATCGCGGGCAGCCTGCGAGATGGTCACCGAATCGGCAGAACTTGCCGCCGGGCGTGGAACCGTTTGCCGTTGCGACACGGGGAGACGAAGGTTGACTGCGGCAGCGGACGTGTTCAGCTGGATATTCATGAGGCCCTCCCAAATTGAAGCCATGCCACAGCAATATCAATGCCAATGGCATTGTGACTGTGTCGGTGCTTGGGAGTGACTGGAGGTTTTTACTCCGACCGGACAGGCCGTCGTCCCCCATGAACGGCACCGCGGGCCGGAACCCCAGTCTAATTTCGCTTGCTCCGCTGGAAGGGCATCCCGCCGCCTTTCAGCCGGCCGCTACGAAGGGAAACCATGCCATCCACCTTGTCCGAACAGTTCCGAGCCCGTATCCATGGGATGGAAGGCAGAACCGTGGTGCTTGGCCACGGCTTCGGCGCCGACCAGTCGTCGTGGGCTGCGGTGGTGGAAGCCCTGGTCGCCGCGGGTTACCGGGCCGTCACCTACGATTCCGCCGGAACCACCGGCCAGACCCTTGGCCTCTACCAGGCGGAGCGCCATGGCAGTCTGTTCGGCTTCGCCGAGGACGTGATCGCGCTGATGGGGGAGATGGGGATCGAAAGGGCCCATTACGTCGGCCATTCCGCCGGCGGCATGATCGGCATCCTGGCTGCCAACGGCCAGCCGGGGCTGTTCAGCAGCCTCTCGCTGATCGGGTCGTCGGCCCGGTACGTGGACGATCCGGCCACGGGCTACGTGGGCGGCTTTTCCCACGGCCAGATCGACAACCTCATCGCATCCATGAAGAGCGACTACGCGGCCTGGGCCAACGGCTTTGCCCAGTTGGTGATCTCCAACCCGGACCGGCCCCACCTGGCCATCGGGTTTTCCCGGTCCCTGCTTGCCTTGCGGCCTGACATCGCCAGCGCGGTGCTCGAAATGATCCTGCGGACCGACCACCGTGCGGATGCGAAGCGCGTCGCCCTGCCGACCCAGGTGCTCCAGACCGGCCGTGATCCGGCCGTTCCCATCTCGGCCGCCCGATGGCTCGCCGAAGCGACCCGGGCCATCGACTTTCGGGTCCTGGCCGTTGAGGGGCATTTTCCGCACATTATCGACCCGGCGAAGGTCGGCGCTGCCCTACTGGAATTCCTGGAGGACCATGCCCGAGATTGACTTCAACGGCCAGGCAACGGGGCTGCGCCAACTGCTGGGCGCCTATTGGGTCTTGTATTGGCGCCGGGACGGGGCCACCCTTGGCGTCCCCCTGGGCACCTCGCCAGCAGGCACCATCACGGGCGGCTTCCTACCCCCGGCATGCCCGGAGGGTGTCCGCTTGCTGCGGGGAAAGGAGGCGTACGCCCAGATTCCCTTGCGGATGCGCGGCGAGATCGACTACGAATCCTGCATCACCCTGGAGGGAAACGAGGGGCCGCGGGGCGGCATTCTCGCCGTGTGGAGCGGTGGCGACGGGCCGCCCCCCGGCCAGGCGGAAGCAATCATGGCCTTCGCCCTGGATTCCTTCCGCCACCAACTTGATTTTGCCGACGCCCACTGGGAAAACGAACGTTCCGCGGCCCGGCGGCTGAGCGGCATGGCGGATGCCTTGCCCCAAGGGGTGATCCTGGTTCCCTCCGGCAATCGCCCCGGCTATGTAAACGCCGTGGCGGCGGCGCTGCTGGGACTGCCCCATGGCCCGGTGGAGGCCAGCCTCCTGGCCGCCAGGCTGGGGGAGTTCGCCCGCCAGGCCGACGATCCCGAGGTTGTGCGGGCCCAGGTGGAGCCGTTCATCGCCGGACACGGCGACATCGCCCTGTCCGGGCAGGTCTGGCACTTCAGCGGCCGCTCTCCCGGCGCCCTGCGGGTGACTGTCGCACCTATCGACCGGGAGCGCTCCGCCGGCTGGTTCTGGCTCCTGGAGGACGTTACCGCCGCCGAGGCCGAAGCGGAGGCCAAGGAGCGGCAGCGCCGCCTGGAATGGATCAATGCCGAACTGGAACAGCGGGTTAGCGAGCGGACCTTGCAGTTGGAGCACACCAATGAAGTCCTCCTTCAGGCCAATATCGAATTGCAGCACTTCGCCCATGCCATGGCCCACGACCTGCAGACTCCGCTGCGCTCCATTGTGGGCTTCGCCCAACTGGCCCAGGCCCGGGTGCAGCAATACGGCGATCGGGAAGTGGACGACTGGTCTTCCCTGATCGTCAGCAACGCCAAGCGGCTGCAGACCCTGATCCAGGGGCTCCTCGCCTACACCCGCCTGGATGCCCAGGCGATCCGGGTCGAACCGGTGGACATGAACAAGGTCTTCGATGAGGTAGCGAGCTCCCTGCAGGCCATGATCCGCGAAGCGGGGGCCGAGGTCGGCCGGGAGGAGTTGCCGACCCTTCCCTGTGTCCGTACCCAGATCGGCCAGGTACTGCAGAATCTGATCGAGAACGCTATCAAGTACAACCGGGCTCCCTCTCCCAAGATCTTCGTGTCCTGCCGGCGGGCCGGGGACAGCTGGGAATTCACGGTGGCGGACAACGGCATGGGCATCGATCCCAAGCACCACGACCGGGTGTTCGGCATGTTCAGCCGCCTGCATGCCTACGGCGACATTCCCGGGACGGGGATCGGCCTCGCCCTCTGCCGCCGCATCGTGGAACGCCACGGCGGCCGCATCTGGGTGGAATCCCGGGAGGGGGAGGGGGCCTCCTTCCATTTCATCCTGCCCGCCGAACGTTTGCCGGCCCCCTCATCCGATCCGGCGCTGTCGGCCGAGGGCCGCTGAGCACCTGCGCTCCCGGGGGACGGTTAAGCTGAGCTAATGTGCCGGTGAAGGAAATATCGTTGGTAAGGCATGGTGGTGCTGACTACATTCAGTCAAAGCCTTTCCGTAGCACATGAGTGAGCCCCATGAACGACAAACGAGCCCCCTGGCAGAGAACCTTCGAATCCTTCGCCGGCCCCGGCATCCACGATCCCTCCGAAATGATGAAGGTGTCCGACAGCGACGCCGGGCTGATTCTCCCCGAACTTTCCGCGGTGAAATGGCTGCCACCCGCCTATATCGGCGAGGGACGCCACGCCGGCTACTCCATCCGCAACGGGGCGGATACCTGGGCCACGGTGCTTTTCCATGGGGAATGCGTAGCCGGCTTCTACGTCGGTTCCTCCCTGTGGATCGCCAAGCCCCATCGGGGCAGGGGCCTCCATGTGCCCCTCATCCTGGTGGCGGCACGACAGCGGGGCGGCACCGTGCTGCCGCCGGGGGTCGTGTTCCAGGGTTATACGGCGGCGGGCATCGCCGCCCACCGGGGCGCCCACCGCCATGCCGTAGCCATCGCCCTGGCCGAGGGCCTGCCCGTGCCTGAGGACGTTCTCCGGGAAATCCAGCCCCTGGTGGAGGCGGCCCTCGCCACGGCGGAGTGATCCGTCGGCAGAAGCCAGCTTCGGCTGGCCTCGAAAACGGCGCGGTCAGAGGGGCTGGAAGCCGAGGAGGGTCGTGTCGTCCCGCCGGGGTTCGCCGTCCCGGTAGGAATCCAGGGCCTGCTGGAGCAGCTTGATCTGCTCCTCCATGGGCCGGTGGGCGTTTTCCGCCATGAGGGCCATGAGGCGCCGACGGCCAAGCAGCCGCCGGGGGCGGCCGCCCATGTGATCCCGCACCCCGTCGGTGAGGAGGTAGAAGGCCATGCCGGCTTCGACCTGGACGACATGGTCGGTGAAGGGAGCCTCCCGCCGGGGCGAGCTGTAGCCCAGGCTGGCCCGATCCCCGGGAATCTGGTGCATCTCCCCGCCGGCGCAGTAGAGCAGGGGCAGGCCGGCGCCGGCGAAGGTGAGCTGGCCCGTTTCCGAATCCCACAGGCAGACGGCGGCGTCCAGGCCGTCGTCGGAGGCGGCGTCGGGGCGGTCCTGACGCAGGCGGGCGCGCACCATGCCGTCAAGGGCCGCCAGGATGGCGGAAGGCTGCCTCACTTCGCTCTCGTGCAGGATGCGGTCGAGGGCGGAAGCGGCCACCAGGGTGATGAAGGCCCCGGGGACACCGTGGCCGGTGCAGTCCATGACCATCAGGAGACTCTGGCTGCCGAAGCGCTCCAGCCAGAAGTAATCCCCGCCGACCACGTGCAGGGGTTCCCACCAGACGTGCAGGTCCCGGACGGCGTCGCCCAGCGCCTCCTTGTCCGGCAGCATGGCGTACTGGATGCGGCGAGCGTAGCGGATGCT
>JBLNBI010000229.1:0-15794 GCA_050259815.1 Actinomycetota bacterium
GGTGCCGTTATTGTGACCGGAGCTGTGAATAGTACTGTTGTACCCCCGGTTTACGCAGTTGGCTCGTTCCGGGTAAGCACGACGCCCACCTCGTCCCAACGGGTGGACAGCATCATGGTTGGGAGTACCCAACTGCTGGCTACGGGCACCCAGGTCATCCCTGCACCCTCCGGCTCTCCGACCCAGGTAGGAACCGCTGCAGCGTTCTGCACGGCAATCAATGCCAATAGCAATGCCAGCGGATATAGGGCCAGAGTGGTAAGTACGCTGGGCAGTGGAACGCCCGCTTGGGGAAGTGCGGGGGCGTGTACGACCTGTACGACATCCGGTTGCAACTATGTGGAAATCCAGAGTTCGGTTGACAGTGCTGCGGAGAACGGAAAGGCGATCACCGTTTCCGGCCCGGCGGCGAACGCACCCTACGCGACCCTATCTATATCTGGAAACAGATTCGCGGCGGGCACCCGTCCCGGAAATTTGGGCTCCATCACGGTTTCGGCAGGGACGTTGTTCAATAGTATCCCGACGACCGACGTAACGACGGTGGCCAATAGCAACTCACAGAGCGTCATTGATAACGGCATCCGAAGCAAGTGGGCCGGGCTGAGTGGCTTTTCGATAAGTGGTACTGCCGGCAGCGGAACCATTATTATCACCGCGCCAGCAGGAACGACCTACAACGGGGCGACCATCACTGTTAACACTGGGACGACCGTTGCAGCCTCTTCGGCTGTCTATCCGACTTCCTCACTCAGCATTACCGGGGCATCGTCCACCAACAAGAATCTTACCTCCATCAAGTGTGGCGGTACGGATGTTGTTCCCCCCGGTAATTACAACACAGGGACCAGCACCAACTCGACCACCCGCATGACGGCGGTGGCTACCGCCCTCAACGGTCAAGGGATCAATGGATACACCGTATCCTGCTCGGGAACGTCTTGTACCATTACCGCGCCGACGGTTCCGGCTGCGTGTACTTTGGTGACAGTGACTAAAGACAACTCGATCAGCGTTTCGGTCGGGAATTTTACGTCCGGCACGGCGGCTAGCCCTGGCTCGGATAACCTTAAGACCGCCATTACCACCCCCGTTACGTTCAACAATGGTGGGTCCGCTGGTGCCATTGCCGTTTCCAACATCGTCTCGATGACCGGTTATGTCCCCGGGTATACGACCGGGAGCCTCGGCACAACGACCACGCCATTCACTGGCGGCATCGATGCCAAGATGCGCACCAATGTCGGAAAATTCAATCGCATCGATATCGTCAATGACGGGCGCACCTTTGCCAAGGCCTCGACTCGTACCGATTGCGCGGGTACAACTTGCACCTACGCCGAGGAGATGACCAATTTTGCCAATTGGTACACCTACTATCGGACTCGCTGCGACACCATGAAAACGGGGGTGTTGAGGGCTTTTTCGCCGGTAGGCTCCGATTTCCGTGTTGGGTTCAATACCATTTACGATGGCGATCATATCGACATCAAGGATTTCACCCTCGCGAATAAGCAAGCCTGGTATTCGAAGGTTAAAGCGCAGACGTGTAGCGGATCGGGTACGCCACTGCAGACTGGATTGGCGGCAGCCGGACGATACTACGCCGGTAAAATTCACACGACCAACGACCCGATCCAGTATTCCTGCCAGAAGAACTTCACCATCCTGTCAACGGACGGCTACTGGAACCAGGGGAGCACCACTGCAACCGATGCCAACGGCACCGTTATCGGCGATCAAGACGGTCTGACTGCCTATCCGGACATCAATACGGTCAATGTTTCTCCGAACAGCCCTAAAGCGCCCTACGGTGACGCGGCTAATATGGCAGGAACCTTGGCCGATGTGGCCAAGTGGTTCTACGACCACGACCTGCGCAATGGACCTGACACGGCTGCGCTTGGTTCGCCGGGCAATGCTGGTATTGCTCCCAAGAGCTTGGCGAATGCGGATGCCCATTACAGCAATGCAGATATACATTCCACCACGAGCGATCCTGCCGAATGGCAGCATATGGTGACGTTTACCCTGGGCCTTGGCATGGACGGCGTGTTGCGCTATGACCCCAAGTACCTAACGGGAAGTTCCGCCGACTATGAGGCTGTGAAGGCCGGAACAAAAACCTGGGGAACCCCCGGAAACGACAAGCAGGAAAACGTCGATGACCTTTGGCATGCTGCCGTCAACGGGCATGGCCAATACTTCAGTGCCAAGAATCCGGCTGAACTGGTCTCCGCCCTGAGTACGGCGCTGAGTTCGATCGGTGGGGTGCTAGGTTCGGCTTCCGCGTCGGCGACCTCCAGCCTGGAGCCTGTCGCCAACAACAACTTCCTCTATGCGGCGAGCTATACCACCCAGGAGTGGACCGGGGATCTGGAGGCCAGGGAAATCGATATTACCAATGCCAACGCGGGGACCGTATCGATTACGCCGAAATGGTCTGCCCAGGCGAAGCTGGATGCGCGTACGGATGCACGCGCCATTCTGACCTATGATGCCGGAGGGGCCGGCGATAACGGCAAGGCCAAGGTATTCTCCTGGGCCAATCTTACCTCGGCGGAGCAAGGCTATTTTTCCATCACGGGAATGTCGAACTATGTCGCTAACGGTACCCTCGCGACGGCCGCCGGATGCAATACCGCGACGGCCGGGAGCAGTGCCGCCAAATGCAGTTCGCTCTTTTCCTATATCACCGGCTCCAGCACCGGAGGCGCAGCGGCCTTCCGGGCCCGGACCCACGTGCTGGGGGATATTGTCAATAGCAAGCCCGCGTTCGTAGGCAATCCGGAATTTTCTTATCACGATGCCGGTTACGCGACATGGAAGGCCAGTGTCGACAGGACCAAGATGGTTTATGCGGCCGCCAACGATGGAATGCTCCATGCGTTCACTGCGGACCCCACTTCCGGTGGCGTTGAGCTGTGGGCTTACGTTCCCAGCTTCGTATTGCCGAATCTATGGAAGCTTGCGGACGCCAACTATGCGGGCCACCATCAATACTATGTCGATGGCCAGATCACGGTGGGCGATGCAAAACTCGGCAGCGACTGGAAAACCGTGCTGATCGGAGGTCTCGGCAAGGGAGGAAACGGCTTCTACGCAATAGATATTACGGTGCCGGAAACCCCTGTCGTCCTTTGGGAGTTCACAACAACCGACATGGGATACTCCTATGGCAATCCCGTTATAACCAAGCTGCCGGATGGTACGTGGGTGGCCATCTTGACCTCCGGTTACGACAACGCCGCGGGCGATGGAGCCGGTCATGTCTACGTGGTCAATATCCAGACCGGTACGCTCATGTACCAGTTCAATACCGGAGACGGCACGGTCGCCAATCCGAGCAATCTCGGCAAGATCACAAATTATGTTTCGGATACGAAGGTCAGCAATACCACCATGTATCTCTATGCAGGGGATATGCATGGCAACCTCTGGCGGTTTACGCCGCCTGCCGTGACTCCTGCCTCAGGGACCGTTCTCTCGGGGTATCCCCATGTGCTGAAATTGATGACTACTCCTTCCGGTACGATGATCACTGCTGCCGTGGAAGTGGGTAGTGTCGATGGAAGTGATGATCACCGGATGGTGTTGTTCGGAACCGGCCGCTACCTCAGCACGGAGGACAAGACGGATACGACGACCCAGAGCATTTTTGGCCTTTACGATAGCCCGCTGGTTACATCGGCAACCACGGTCCCGGTCAAGACCGATTTGGTTCAGCAGACCCTTTGTGGATTAGGGCTCGATCCCCAGCCTGATGCCTGTTCGGCGATCACTAACATTCCCACGACTTATCGTACGACCACCCAGAACAACGTGATTCTTGGCGTCGGAGATGGGTTCAACCGAGGGTGGTATGTCGATCTGCCGGACGTCGGTACGGGTGCTGAGAGAATCAGTGTCGACATGAAACTCCAGTTGGGGACGCTAACCGCTTACTCCAATGTGCCGACTTCCAGTGACTGCAATATCGGCGGTTATTCCTGGAAATATGACCTAAATTACAAGACGGGATCTTTCATTCCGACAACGGATACAAACAGCCCCGGTTTGGCCGGCACGAAAGTGGCCAATGCCCTGGTTGTTGGCTTCACCGTGGTTAGAATCGGCGACAAGATCATAAGCCTGGGTACCACCGCCGATAAGAAATACCCGGCAACGTCGGTGCCCGTCTCAAGCACGGGTGGTGTGACGAAACGGGTGGGGTGGCGCGAGATCATCAACGACTAGTCCTTGCATCCTGCTTTATTGTGTTGGAAAAGTGTCATAGGCGGTACGGCCTGACCCTCCGTACCGCCTTGGTTATTTCCGTGCTGCTGCATGGATTGATGTTATTGGGGGCAGTGAAGGAAGGCAGATCTGTACGGTTCGCCTTGTCTTTGCGGCCAGCTACTTCCGCCGTCGTCCATGCCAGATTGGTGGCGCCGCGAGTTGAAAAGCGGGAGCATGCGGAACCGCAACGGGAGTTGCCCGTGGCCATTGCCAATCAGCCGCGGGAGGTCCTTTCGAAATCTCGTGACCCGGAGCAGCGCGGGGAGAAACCTCGTGCGCGAGTGGCTAACGAGTCGGCGGCGGTGCAGGATGTCGATGATTCTGGTGAGTCACTGACCAATGTGAAGATTGTTGATCTGACTTCGGGAATCATGTTGGGGGCGGATCATTGGCAAGGCGTGGAAATCATAGGGGAGCCAATCAGGGTGATCCTGACTATCAATCCAGCGGGCTTTCTGGACAGTTGGGCCTTTTTGTCTGACGTCCCGGAAGCCTTTCAGGGGCGGGCAGCCATGATCAGCGTCCTGGTTAGAAGTATGAAGCCCGACAAGACCGGCGAAACGCATGCTCGTGTCTGGGAGGGCCAGATCGGCACCAAAGACGGCAACTGGATGGCAAAGGTGTATGAAGTTCAACCCTAGCGTGGCCATGAGGAATGAGTAGGGTGCGCGATTGCCCGCAATTTGGAGTTGCGCCGCTTTCTTGTCAGCGCTACGGCAGTGCTGTATAATTTTCGGTTTTCACCAATACTCTTCGGATTAATTCCATGGCCAACAGCGCACAAGCCCGCAAGCGCGCCCGTCAAGCTGACAAGCAGCGCGCCCACAATGCCAGTCTGCGTTCGACCCTGCGCACCGCGATCAAGCGCGTGCGCCAGGCGATCCAGTCCGGCGACAAAGCAGCCGCACAGACCGTCTTCCAGCAGTCCATGTCGGTCATCGACCGCATCGCCGACAAGAAGATTATCCACAAGAACAAGGCTTCCCGCTCCAAGAGCCGCCTGTCTGCCCAGATCAAGGCCCTGGCTGCCTAATCAGCTGTCGGTCTATGTGAAAATGGCGCCCAAGGGCGCCATTTTTGTTTATTCATTTCAATGCCTAGGGGTTTGATTCAGCGGTTGCCTTTTCCTTCGATGGGACAGACGCCGTCAACGATCTGGAGGTCGTTGTCCTGGGCGAAGTTGAGCATGAAGCGGTAGGCCATGGGCTCGATCTCGCCGAGGCGGCCGTCCACAAATACGGCCTTTTCCCCGTTGTAGTCGCCGGGGCCGACGAAGGGGGAGTATTTCATCTTGCGCTCCGCCCCGAAAGCGGACATAACGCCACACAGCCGTTCAGCCCAGTCGCTGGGCCGGAATTTCCTGCCTTCTTTGGTCAGTCCGACAATGATGAAGGTGGTGGATTCTGGCGTTGTCATTGTTCCGCTGTGTCAGTGCTGGCGCTGGGGAGGTCGCATTTTAGCAGATGCGGCCTTCCTGTGGCGGAAATGCTGAGCGCCCGCAGGGAAAGGCTTTCCCTGATAATGACATACGTTGATTTCCAAGAATTCGCTACATATACTGGGTTTATTGCCTTGATCAGAAAGCGAATTCATGCAGTCTCTGATGGTGACAAAATATGAGTTCAGGATACGGACCCGCAACGGGGCCGTCGTGGAAGGCTTGTCCATCCACGGTCAGGACGAGGACGAGGCGCGGCGCAAACTGGCGCAGATGTATCGGGGCTGCGAGATTCTTGAATCCCGGGGTATCAAGGCCAATCTGTCCGGGCGTACCAACCATGCCGTCAGCTACGAGGAAGTGGTGGAGATGATCATCTCCAGCTGAGGCTGGTCGGGCGGTTAAAGGTAGCCTTGTTCCTTCAACTCTTCCAGTAGCGCCAGATAGTCCTGGGCACCTGCGCTGGCGGCGTTGTGGCGGAAAACATCCCGGTTGTGGGCGGGACTTTCCGCTACCGTCACATTTTCCGATATGACCGTTTCGCACACTTCAGCGCCGTAGCGCTCCTTGAGGCGGGTCCGGACGTCATCGCTCATGCGCCGGCGCCGGTCGAATCGGGTGAGGAGATAGCGCCGCTCCACCCGGCGCTTCAGGACCGGTTCGAGGACCTGCAAAGTGCGGGTGATATGGTCGGCCGCCTGCAGGGATAGGTAGTCCGTCGAAATCGGGATGAGCAGCAGGTCGCAGGCGAAGATGGCATTCAGAGCCAGGACCCCGATGTAGGGGCAGCAGTCGATGAGGGCGGTGCGGGGCTCGACGGTGCTCTCCAGGGCTTCGAGGCCGCCCCTCAGTTTGTTAAGGATCGCCGGGCCCTTGCCGAAAATGGAATCCACCTTGATGAGCTGCTGGTGAGCAGGGACAAGGTGGCCGATGTGCTCCCACTCAACCTGGAGTTCCGCCAAGGTCTTTCCGTCCTGATAGAAGGCGAAGAGGCTCTTGCCGGCTTCGGCCGGTGCATTGCCGTGAATGCTCGACAAGTGTCCCTGGGGATCGAGGTCGAGGAGCAGCGGGGAGCTGCCCGAGCGCTGCAGCGCAGCAGCGAGGTTGAGGGTGGTGGTGGTCTTGCCCACCCCGCCTTTCTGGTTGAAAACGGAGATCCGCATGGCTCGGTCACTTATATACAAGGTGCTATTTTTCACTTAACATTCGCTCTTCTGCAACTCTGCGCGACGTTTTTTTTGCGCGGGTGTGGTCGTTCCGGCGGCGATTGCCGCCGTTTTAGTTTCGACCGCCGCTTAGTGACTTCACGTCGGCCCCGCCGGCATGATTCTTCGCCCAAGCAGGCGTTTCGTTTTCTGGTGGATGCCCATGTCCCACATCATGAACACTTACGCCCGGTTGCCGGTGGCTTTCAGCCACGGTGAAGGCTGCCGGATCACGGATACCGAGGGCAAAGTCTATCTCGACGCCCTGTCCGGTATCGCCGTCTCTACCCTGGGTCATGCCCACCCGAAGCTGGTGGCGGCCATCTCAGCCCAGGCTGGGCGCATGCTGCATACCTCCAATCTGTATCGGATCCGCGAGCAGGAAGAGCTTTCCGACCGCCTGGCAGCCCTGTCCGGCATGGATGAAATCTTCTTCTGCAATTCCGGTTGCGAGGCCAACGAAGCCGCCATCAAGCTGGCCCGCTACCATGGCCACAAGAAGGGAATCGAGGTTCCGACCATCATCGTCATGGAAAAAGCCTTCCATGGCCGGACCATGGCGACCCTGTCGGCTACCGGCAACCGCAAGACCCAGGCCGGCTTCGAGCCCCTGGTCCAAGGTTTCCTGCGGGTTCCTTACAACGATCTCGACGCCATTCGCAACGTGGCCGAGCATCACAACAACATCGTCGCCGTCATGCTGGAAATCGTCCAGGGCGAGGGCGGCATTCACCTCGCTTCCGCAGCGTTCCAGAAGGGCCTGCGCCAGCTGTGCGACGAGAACGACTGGCTGCTGATCTGCGATGAAGTCCAGTGCGGCATGGCCCGTACCGGCAAGTGGTTCGGCTACCAGCATGCCGGCATTCAGCCGGACATTGCCACCCTGGCCAAGGGACTTGGCTCCGGCGTGCCCATCGGCGCCTGCATGGCCGGCGGCAAGGCTGCCAAGCTGTTCGGGCCGGGTAACCACGGTTCCACCTTCGGTGGCAATCCCCTGGCCTGTACCGCAGCCCTCACCACCATCGAAACCATCGAGCAGGAAGGCCTGATGGCTCGGGCCGAGCGTATCGGCGCCTTGCTGCGCCAGAGCTTCAAGGAATCCCTGGCCGGCCTGTCCGGCGTAGTGGATATCCGCGGCCAGGGCCTGATGATCGGAGTCGAGCTGGATCGCCCCTGCGGTGAGCTGGTGCAGCGCGCCCTGGACGCCGGGCTCCTCATCAACGTGACCGCCGACAAGGTGGTGCGGCTCCTGCCGCCGCTGGTCTTCGGCGAGGCGGAAGCCAAGGAACTGGTGGAGCGCCTGACGCCCCTCATCAAGCAATTCCTTTCCGCCTGAGCGCCTGAATCCATCATGCCTATCAAGCACTTTCTGCAATTCAAGGATTTCAGCCGGGAGGAGTTCGACTACCTGTTCGAGCGCTCCGCCTGGATCAAGAACGAGTTCAAGTCATTCCGGCAGTACTGGCCCCTGGTGGACCGTACCCTGGTGATGATCTTCGAGAAGGCCAGCACCCGTACCCGCCTCTCCTTCGAGGCCGGCATGCAGCAGCTGGGCGGCTCCGCCATCTACCTCAATACCCGGGATTCCCAGCTGGGCCGGGGCGAGCCGGTGGAGGATGCAGCCCAGGTCATCTCCCGCATGAGCGACCTGGTGATGATCCGTACCTTCGAGCAGGACATCATCGAGCGCTTCGCCGCCAATTCCCGGGTGCCGGTGATCAACGGCCTGACTAACGAATACCACCCCTGCCAGATCATGGCGGACATCTTCACCTACATCGAGCACCGGGGCTCCATCCAGGGCAAGACCGTGGCCTGGGTGGGCGACTCCAACAACATGTGCAACACCTGGTTGCAGGCGGCGGAAGTGCTGGACTTCAAGGTCCATGTCTCCACTCCGCCGGGCTACGAAATCGAGCCGGAACGGGCCGGCCTGCACGGTACCGGCCACTTCGAACAGTTTGCCGACCCGATGGATGCCTGCCGGGGCGCCGACCTAGTGACCACCGACGTGTGGACCTCAATGGGCTTCGAGGCCGAGAACGAGGAGCGCCTGAAGGCCTTCGCCGACTGGTGCGTGGATGGGGAAATGATGCGGGCCGCCAATGCTGGCGCCCTGTTCATGCACTGCCTGCCGGCCCACCGGGGCGAGGAGGTTACCGCCGAGGTCATCGACGGTCCCCAATCGGTTGTCTGGGACGAGGCCGAGAACCGGCTGCACGTCCAGAAGGCACTAATGGAATACCTGCACTTGGGCAGGATCGAAACGAAATAAGGAAGCGAACATGAGCGACGTCAAGAAGGCCGTACTGGCTTATTCCGGTGGTCTGGATACCTCCGTCATCCTGAAGTGGCTGCAGGACACCTATCAGTGCGAAGTGGTGACCTTCACCGCCGACCTGGGCCAGGGCGAAGAGCTGGAACCGGCCCGGGCCAAGGCCCTGAAGTTCGGCATCAAGCCGGAAAACATCTTCATCGACGACCTGCGCGAGGAATTCGTGCGGGATTTCGTCTTCCCCATGTTCCGATGCAACACCGTCTATGAAGGCGAGTACCTGCTGGGCACCTCCATCGCCCGTCCGCTCATCGCCAAGCGCCTGATCGAGATCACCAACCTGACCGGCGCCGACGCCATTTCCCACGGTGCCACCGGCAAGGGCAACGACCAGGTCCGATTCGAGCTGGGCGCCTACGCCCTCAAGCCCGGCGTCAAGGTCATCGCCCCGTGGCGCGAGTGGGACCTGCTTTCCCGCGAGAAGCTTCTGGCCTACGCCGAGAAGCACGGCATTCCCGTCGAGATGAAGCACAAGCAGGGCGGCTCCCCGTACTCCATGGATGCCAACCTGCTGCACATCTCCTACGAAGGCCGCCATCTGGAGAATCCCGCCGCCGAGGCCGAAGAGTCCATGTGGCGCTGGACGGTTTCCCCGGAAGCTGCTCCCGACCAGGCCGAATACCTGGATATCGAATACGAGAAGGGCGACATCGTGGCCCTGAACGGTACTCGCATGACCCCGGCCCAGGTGCTCACCAAGCTGAATGAGCTGGGCGGCAAGCATGGCATCGGCCGCCTGGACCTGGTGGAAAACCGCTATGTCGGCATGAAGTCCCGCGGCTGCTACGAAACCCCGGGGGGTACCATCATGCTGCGCGCCCACCGCGCCATCGAATCCGTCTGCCTGGATCGCGAAGTCGCCCACCTGAAGGATGACCTGATGCCCCGCTACGCCAGCCTGGTCTACAACGGCTACTGGTGGAGCCCCGAGCGCAAGGCCCTGCAGACCCTGATCGACTACACCCAGCAGTGCGTGAACGGCTGGGTCCGGGTCAAGCTGTACAAGGGCAACGTCATCGTGGTCGGCCGCGATTCCAAGACCGATTCCCTGTTCGACCCGACCATCGCCACCTTCGAGGACGATGCCGGTGCCTACGACCAGAAGGATGCTGGCGGCTTCATCAAGCTGAACGCCCTGCGCATGCGCATCGCTGCCAACCTGGCCGCCAAGAAGGGCAAGGCCTAAGCGATGGACGGTGGCGGGATGTTTGGCCTGACCGAAGAGCAGATCGCGGATTTCGGGGCGACCTGGGGTATCGGCGCCTTCATCCTGTTCATGCTCTTCATCATCGGCGAGATCGCCTGGAAGTCGAAGGCGGGCAAGACCGGCACCTTCGTGCTGTTCTTCGTCCTGGCCTTCGGCATGGTGGGCTTTGTCGCCAAGTCCGTAATCCAGAAGATTGGGGGTATTTGAAATGTCTCAGTACGACAACGTTTCCGTGATCAAGAAGGCCAATGTCTATTTCGACGGCAAGTGCGTTAGCCACACCGTCCAGCTGGCCGACGGCACCAAGAAGACCGTGGGCGTAATCCTGCCGTCCTCCCTGACTTTCAATACCGGCGCCCCGGAAATCATGGAAGGCGTTGGCGGTTCCTGCCGCGTCAAGCTGAAGGGCGAGAGCGAGTGGAAGACCTACGGCGAAGGCCAGTCCTTCAACGTGCCGGGCAATTCCAGCTTCGAGATCGCCTGCGACGAGCCCTACCACTACGTCTGCCACTTCGGGTAATCGCCATGCCGAGCTTCGACTTCACCTCCGAAGCCGACATGGTGGCGTTGAAGAACGCCATCGATGTCGCGGCTCGGCAAATCGAGAACCGCTACGACTTCAAGGGCACCTCGGCCAAGGTCGAGCTGAACGAGAAGGACAAAGTCATCACCCTGCACGGGGATTCGGACTTCCAGCTCGACCAGATCAAGGACATCCTGTTCCCGGCCATGGAGAAGAAGGAGACCGAGAGTACCAAGCGCCTCGATCTCCAGCCGGTCCAGAAGGTCTCCGGCAACAAGGTCAAGCAGGAGCTGAAGATCAAGCTGGGTATCGAGACCGAGCTGGCGAAGAAGATCGTCAAGATGGTCAAGGACTCCAAGCTCAAGGTCCAGGCTTCCATCCAGGGCGATGCGGTGCGCGTCCAGGGGGCCAAGCGGGACGATCTCCAGGAGTGCATTGCCCTGATCAAGAAGTCCATCACCGACTTCCCGATCAAGTACGGCAATTTCCGGGACTGATGCTCCGCATCATCCCTTGAAAAAATGGCGCCCTCGGGCGCCGTTTTCGTTCCTATTTACGCAGGTTGGCCATCCAGACCGAGTAAAGCTGGTCGGCCAGTTTCCGCATTACCGGCAACTTGGCCGGGATGTCGGCCAGCATCCGGTCGGGCTGCTGCACGCCGGGGTGATGGGCCGCGGCGGCCGCTTCATCCGACCACTGGCCGCACCAGGTGGCGATCATTTCCGGGGTCATCTCCACGTGGCACTGCATGCCCAGGTGGGGGCCGGTCACGAACATCTGGTTGGCGCAGTGGGCATTGCCCAGGATGCGGGTGGCTCCCGGTGGGATGCTGAATGTCTCGCCGTGCCACTGGAAGACGGTGGCGGTGCTGCCTGCATGGTCCCCGAGCCAGGCCTTGGCGGTGGGCGCGATTTCCGCCATGGCGGTGCCCCAGCCGATTTCCTTGACCGGATTCTTGGTCACCTGGCCGCCCAGGGCCTTGCTCATCAGTTGTCCTCCCAGGCAGTGGCCGATGACGGGAATGCTCTTTGCGGCCGCATCCCGAATGAGGGCACACACCGGCTCGATCCAGGGCAGGGGGTCGTTGACGCTCATCGGCCCGCCCATGAAGCACAGGCCGGAGAAATCGTCGGCGCTGGCCGGCACGGCCTCGCCCTCATCGATGGCGACGAGCCGCCAGGGGATGCGGTGCGCCTCGAGGAATATGGCAAAATAACCCGGACCTTCAGTCGGAGAGTGGCGGAAAATGGCGACAGGACGCATGGCGGGAAGATGGGCTGAAAAGACGGTCACACATTTTATGCTGCTCACCGGGTGCTGCCTATCGACAGCCCTTGCCGCGGCGGCCGAGGTCGGGCTGGCCGGCGTTACCTCCAGCAAGGCCATGGTGATCTTCGACGGCGGCGAGCCCCGATCCATGGTTGTCGGCCAGTCCGTGGAGGGCATCAAGCTGCTCTCCATCCAGGGGGATCAGGCGATCTTCGAAATCAACGGCAAGAAGCGGCCACTGAGGATCGGCCAGCACGCCGTCGGCAGCGGTGGCGGCGACGGGGGGACGAAAGTTACCCTGACCGCCGACGGCCAGGGCCACTTTGTGACCATGGGTGCTATCAACGGGACGTCCGTGCGCTTCCTCGTGGATACCGGCGCATCCATGGTGTCCCTGGGCGCAGCCGAAGCCAGGCGCCTCGGACTCGACGGGAACCAAGGCGAACAAGGGGTCGCCCAAACCGCCAACGGGCAGGCGGCGGTTTCCCGGGTTAAACTGAACACTGTGCGCGTCGGCGACATCACCCTGCACAATGTCGACGCGCTGATCCACCAAAACGACATGCCCGTCGCCCTGCTCGGAATGAGTTTCCTCAATCGGATGGAAATTCAGCAGGACGGCAGCAGCATGACGTTAAAAAAACGATTCTAGGAGAGAAACAGAATGCCCCAACGTGACCAAGAAATCGCCCTGCTGCGGCAGGAACTCGAAATGCTGATGGGCGAACGCCAGTTGCTCCTCCAGATTGCCGGCGCCTCAGCGGCGCTGATCGCCGGGCTGGACAGCAGGCACCTGCCGGTAGGGGCGGTGGAAGCGGCCGACGTGGTGGCCACCTCCATCAACCAGCTTCCCGAGGAAACCCTGCGGGATGCCCTTGATTCCATCCATGCCCACGTGGCTGTCGAGGAGGAGCCCAAGGCGGCCAACGGGCGGGCATGAGCTGCGATCTCGCCCTCCTGCGGGCTGCTCTGCTGCCTGAGCCGGCGGAGGAACACGTGGTTCGGGAGGAGGGGGCGGACAGCGTGCCCCTCACCCCCGCCGCCGTCCTTTTTCCCATCGTCACCCGGGAGGAAGGGCACACGGTCCTGCTGACCAAGCGCACCTCCCATCTCAAGGACCACCCTGGCCAGATCAGCTTCCCCGGCGGCCGGGTGGAAGAGTCCGATCCGTCGCCCATCCACACTGCCCTGCGGGAAACGGCGGAAGAGGTGGGCTTGGCGGAGGGGCATGTGGAAATCCTCGGTTTCCTGCCGGAATACCGTACCGTCACCGGTTTCCGGATCACTCCCGTGGTCGGGCTGGTGACCCCGCCCTTCGACCTGAAGGCCGATCCCTTCGAAGTGGCGGAGGTGTTCGAGGTACCTCTGTCCTTCCTCCTGGACTCCGCCAATCATCAGCGTCAGTCCATCGAGTACCGGGGCGTCCAGCGCCAGTACTACGCCATGCCTTACGGTGAATACCTTATATGGGGGGCGACGGCGGGCATGATACGCTCCCTATTTGAGCGTATGTATGCCATCGGCGAGCTGCAGGGTTCCGGTAGATGTGATATTGTGCGCTGCAGCATTACATAATAACGCCCATCGAGGCATACAAGTCTTACCCAATGAGTCTTCTTTCGCTGATCGCCGTCTTCCTGCTTGAGCAGCTGAAGCCCTTGCCCTATCGCCGGCTGGTGGCCGACCCCGTGCGGGCCTTTGCCGATTTCGTCGAATCCCGCGTGAACGCCGGCGAATACAAGCACGGTGTGCTGGCCTGGCTGGTGATTGTGCTGCCCCCAGTGCTTATGACGGCGGGCCTGTATGCCGCCCTCTACCGCGTCAATCCCGTCCTCGCCTGGGGCCTCAACGTCGTGGTCCTTTACCTGACCATGGGGTTCCGGCAGTTCAGCCACCACTACACCGAAATTCAGCTGGCCCTGCGCATGGGCGACCTGGAGCGGGCCCGCCAGCTCCTGGCCGAATGGCAGGGGCGCTCCACCCAGGGGATGTCGTCCGGCGACGTTGCCCGCTTTGCCATCGAACATGCCCTGGTGGCCTCCCATCGCCACGTCTTCGCGGTGCTGGTCTGGTTCGTCCTGATGCCCGGCCCGAGCGGCGCCGTCCTCTACCGCCTGTCGGCCCTGGTGGCCGAGCGCTGGCGCGAAGGTGACAACCTTGCCCTGGGCGACTTTGTCAAATTCTCGCAACGGGCCTTCAGCATCATCGAATGGCTGCCCCTGCGGGCCACCGCTGCCGCCTTCGCCATCGTCGGCGATTTCGAGGATGCGGTGTTCTGCTGGCGCACCCAGGCCGACCTCTGGGCCGACCGGGACCTGGGCATCGTCCTCGCCAGCGGCGCGGGCGGCCTGGGTGTCCAGCTCGGCATGCCGGTGGTGGAAAGCGGCGAGGTCACCGATCGCTCGGAACTGGGCATCGGCGAGCCTGCCGACGTGGATTTCATGCAGAGTGCCGTCGGACTTGTCTGGCGGGCCATTCTGCTCTGGATGTTGTTGCTTTTCTTGTTAGGGCTCGCCACCTTGGTGGGCTGACAATTTCACAGGAGGTTCTTCGCATGAGCAAGGAAGTCGTAGTTCTCTCTGCAGTTCGTTCCGCCATCGGTGCTTTCGGTGGTTCCCTGAAGGACATGGAGCCGGCCGAACTGGGCGGCGTCGTGGTCAAGGAAGCGATCGCCCGTTCCGGCGTCGATCCCAAGGCCATCACCTTCGCCACCGTCGGCAACTGCATCCCCACCGAGTCCCGCTACCCGTACGTGGCCCGCGTCGCCACCATCCAGGGCGGTATGACCATGGATTCCGTGGCCTTCGCCGTGAACCGCCTGTGCGGCTCCTCCCAGCAGGCCATCGTCAGCTCCGCCCAGGCCATCATGTGCGGTGACGCCGAGTTCGCCCTGGCCGGCGGCGTCGAAAACATGTCCCGCGGTGCCTACCTGATGCCGGCCCTGCGTACCGGCGCCCGCATGGGCGACACCAAGGCCATCGACGCCATGGTCGCCGTGCTGACCGACCCCTTCGGCGTCGGCCACATGGGCATTACCGCCGAGAACCTGGCCACCAAGTGGGGCATCTCCCGCGAAGAGCAGGACGCCTTCGCCGTGGAATCCCAGAAGCGCGCCGCCGCCGCCCAGGCCGAAGGCCGTTTCAAGGGCCAGATCGTCCCGATCACCTTCGAAACCCGCAAGGGTCCCGTCGTGTTCGACGCCGACGAGCACCTGAAGCCGGGCACCACCCTGGAATCCCTGGCCAAGATGAAGCCCGCCTTCAAGAAGGATGGCTCCGTCACCGCCGGCAACGCCTCCGGCATCAATGACGCCGCCGCCTTCCTGGTGCTGGCCGACGCCGCCAAGGCAGCCGCTGCCGGCCACAAGCCCATCGCCCGCCTGGTGTCCTACGCCATCGCCGGCGTGCCCAACGATGTCATGGGCGAAGGCCCGATCCCGTCCTCCAAGCTGGCCCTCCAGAAGGCCGGCCTGACCCTGGACCAGATCGACGTGATCGAATCCAACGAAGCCTTCGCTGCCCAGTCCATCGCCGTGGCCC
>JBLNBI010000230.1:0-2865 GCA_050259815.1 Actinomycetota bacterium
AATATGGGCGTTACCGTATTCCGTGCGGGTGGAATACCGGCTAGTCCCCGGACAGGCTGAAGGAGAAAACGGCGCCTTCCCCGGCTTTGCCCCGGGCCTGGATACTTCCCCCGTGGCGCTCGACGATGCGTTTGACAGTGGCCAGCCCGATGCCGATGCCCGGGAACTGATCCTGGCGGTGCAGGCGCTGGAAGGGCTGGAAGAGCTTGCCGGCGTAGGCCATGTCGAAGCCGGCGCCGTTGTCCTCGACGGAATAGCTGCGCGAGCCGTCCTCCTGGTGGTCTTCGTAGAACCGGATCACGCCGTGGGGAACCTTGGCCGTGTATTTCCAGGCGTTGGTCAGGAGGTTGGTCATGAGGACTTCCAGCATGCGGCCATCGCCCCGGGCCACCAGCCCCTTCTCCACTTTCCAGGAAACCCGCCGGTCGGGCTCCATGCGGGCCAGCTCGGCAAGGATGTTCTCCGCCAGGGCGGAAAGATCCACCCGCTCGTGGCGCATCTCTCCCCGGGCGCTGCGGGAGAGGGCGAGCAGCCCGTCGATCAGTTCGCCCATGTGGCGCGTGCTGGCGCGGATCTGCTCCAGGAGCTGTATGCCGTCTCGGCCGAGGGAGTCGCCGTGGCTCTCCTGGAGGATGGCGGAGAAGCCGCTCATGGCCCGCAGGGGTGCCCGCAGGTCGTGGGAAACGGCATAGGTGAAGCTCTCCAGCTCGGTATTGGCGGCCTGCAGTTCGGCGGTGCGGGCATCCACCCGGCGTTCCAGCTCGGCGTTCAGTTCCAGGACGGCGGCCTCCGCCGCTTTCCGTTCGCCGATGTCCTCGATGACCGAGATGAAATAGTCCGGGCTGCCATCGGGTTGCCGCACCAGGGAGACGGTCTGATTCACCCAGACGATGTCGCCGTTCCGCAGGATGTAGCGCTTCTGGTTCTGATAGCTGCCCGCCTTCCCGTCGGCCAGTTGGGCCATGTCCGCCAGGCTGGCGGCCACGTCTTCCGGATGGGTGAGGTCCTTGAAGGTGAGGGACTGGATCTCCTGCTGGCTGTAGCCGACGATGTCGCATAGCCGTTGGTTCACCCGCAGCCAGTGGCCGTCGGGCGCCACATGGGCGATGCCCACCGCGGCCTGCTCGAAGGTGGCCCGGAAGCGGGCCTCGCTTTCCTGGAGAGCGGCGGTGCGCTCCCGCACCTTTTCCTCCAGATTCTCGTTCAAGGTGCTCAATTCGGACTGGATGGCCCGCAGTTCCCGGTTCTGGAGCAGGGTGTTCTCGTAGACCGAAAGAAGGAGGTTGAGCATCTGCTGGGGTTCGCTGGTGATGCGGTGGACCGTGCCGCCGTATTCCACCTCCAGGGCTTCCCCCGACCGGGATTCCGTTCGGGTGGGGCGGGAAAGGAGGGAATTGATGCGGCCGAGAAGGCCCGCTTCGGTGTAGGGCTTGATGGTGTAGCTGTCGGCCCCGGCGTTTATGGCCTCGATGATGTCGTTGGGTTCGGAAAGGACGGACAGCAGGATGACCGGGATGGAGGCAAGGTTCGGATTGCCCTTGATGGCGCGACAAAGCTCGTAGCCGTTCATGAGGGGCATGCGGATGTCGCTCATCACCAGGTCGGGGTGGTCGGCCAGGGCGATGGCCAGGGCATCCTGGCCGTTGTGGGCCACGGTCACGCGGTAACCGCCGCCCGCCAGGGTGCGGCGCAGCAGTTCCGCTTCCACCAGGCTGTCTTCCACCAGCAGGATGCTGCGCTGGCCTCGGGATAGGGTCGTCCTTTCTTCCATGGCGTCCTCTTCGACTATTTGGCTTCCACCGCCTTGCCGTGGCCCGCCGCCAGCCCCTGGAGGGCCCGGGCGATCTGTCCCAGGGGCAGGACATGCTGGGCGGCGCCCAACGCTACCGCTGCCGCCGGCATGCCATAGACCACGGAGGTGGCTTCGTCCTGGGCGATGGTGATCCCCTTCGCCTTGACGATGCTCGCCATGCCGGCTGCCCCGTCCCGCCCCATGCCGGTCAGCAGCACCCCGACCGCGCTGCTCCCGTATTGGCCGGCGGCGGAATTCATGGTGACGGTGACCGACGGCCGATGGCCTTCCAAGGGCGGGGTATGGGAAAGGAGAAAGCGGCCGCCCCGGTCGAATTCCAGGTGGGTGTCCGGCGGAGCGAAGTAGGCGTTGCCCGGACGGGGCAGCTCCCCACTAGCCGCCTGGTCCACCTTCAGGGCGGTGGCGATTCCCAGCCAGGCGATCATCTCCGCCAGGAACTCCCGGCCGATGTGCTGGACGCACACCAGGGGCAGGGAGAAGCGGGCCGGCAGGGCGGACAGTATCTGGCGGTAGGCTTCCGGCCCGCCGGTGGAGGCGCCGATCACCGCGATGCGGGCGCTGGCCTGGGGCAGGGGATGCCCCAGCGCCGATTGTCCGGCGGGAAGCTGGCCCCGGCGGAAGACCTTGACCCCCGCCACCAGCCGTACCTTGGCGAGCAGGTCGGCGGCGAGCTTCTCGTCATTGACCTGGAGGATGGTGGGCTTGGGCAGCACATCCACGGCGCCCGCCTTGAGGAGGTCGAAGACCCCGGGCATCCCCGGCTCCACGGCCACGCTCACCACCAGGATGGGAACGGGGGTGGTGGCCATGATCAGGCGGGTGAATTCCAGGCCGCTCATCACCGGCATGTTGAGGTCCAGGCAGATGACGTCCGGACGCAGAGCGGTGACCATGGGCAATGCCTCCCGGCCGTTCTGGGCGGTGCCCACCACCTGCATGTCCGGGGCGCGGGCCAGAAGGCGCTGGATGATGTGGAGCGCCAGGGGAGAGTCGTCCACCAGGAGGATGCGGATCATGATCCCACCAGCCTTCTCAGGGTATCCACCAGGCTC
>JBLNBI010000231.1:0-3207 GCA_050259815.1 Actinomycetota bacterium
TGTCGGCATTGCGCACCTTGCCCCCGAGGACCGGGGTAAAGCTGTGGCTGGAGATGTGGATCACCCGCTGCTCCCGGCCGATGGCGTCGGCCACCAGTTCCTCGACCCGCCGGCGGTAGGGCAGGTAATGGCGGGCGACGATTTCATCCCGCACCTCCCGGGGCGCGTCCTTGAGGGCGTCGGAGAGCAGCCGGCGGTGCCCCAGGGAGCGGTTCAGCTCCACCACCAGCCGGCTGACGGTGGCGGCCACCAGGGGGGCCCCCAGGACGGCGGCCAGGTCCCGGGCCAGGGCCAGGGCGCCGGGGTCGTGGCCCCGGTGGCTCTTGAGGATTTCCTCCCAGCCGGCGAACCAGGGGCGGTAGCGGGCCGGCACCCGGTTGCCGCCATGCTCGCAGGTGACCAGGAAGAAATTGTCCTTCGGGTCGCCGGGGAGGAGGAGCTTCAAGGGCGGCTCAGCCCAGGAACATCCGGCCTTCCTGCAGGCACTGGCAAAGCTTCCGGTAGACGGCTTCGAGCCGCTGCCGGGTGATGTCCGGACCCACCGCATCCAGGATGCGCCGGGCGAGGGGTCCGTGTTCGAGGATAATGCGCAGCGGGTTGAACCACTCCTGGTCGATCTCCCCTTCGCTGGTCAGTTCGTGGAGGAGCCGCGCCCACACCTCGCGGGCCTGGGTTGGCCGGCGCTCCAGGCCCAGGAGGGCCAGGTAGTCCAGGTTGTCGATGACCGCCTGTTCGGCGTCGTGGATGCAGGCGAGGAAAATTTCCCCCAGGGCCCGGGTTTCCATTTTCCCTTCCCGTTCCAGCCAAGCCCGCCCTGCCCCGTAGAAGCGCCGGATGAGGGCGGTGGCGGCGGCGGCGATGGCGAAGTCGGCCTGGGGGCACTCCTGCACGTCCAGCACCCTGATTTCCAGGGCGCTGCGGTCGAAGCGGGGAATGGCCGCCCGGGCATTGAGCCACTCGCTGCGCAGCAGGCCTTCCGGATCGTAGGGGGCGATTTCCCGGTACATGGGCTGGAGCACCCGGTTCTCGTAGTCGGACCGGGAAGCCACGTTGTCGGGGATGACCTCACCCATGGTGCTGGGCACCTTCATCTGGTGGGTGCGATAAACCTCCAGCCGGTAGTCCATGAAGCCGGTGAAGCGCCCCTCGGCGAAGGGAGAGCTGGCGGCGAGCGCCGGCAGGATGGGCAGCACCAGCCGCACGGCGGCATGGAGCCGGGCGAATTCCAGGTCGTTGGCGAAGGGCAGGTTGAGGTGGACGCTCTGGAGATTGGTCCAGCCGTGGCGGCGGCAATCGAAAATGCGGTGATAGGTCTCGTAGAGCTCCGCCGGCTCCCGGGTCCACAGCTTCGCTTCCTTGGCCGGATCCATCCAGGGATGCATGCCCGTGGGCATGAGTCGGGCGCCGGATTGCAGCAGGGCATTGGCCGCCCGCACCTCGGCCTGGAAAGCCTCCGCCAGGTGGCCGAGGCCTGCCTGGGGGCGGCGGTTCTTCATTTCGAAGACGTGCAGGGCCAGCTCGTTGGACCAGCCCATCTCGCCCCGCTCCACCTCGGCCCGGTATTCGCCGGAGGGGGCGCGCAGAAGTTCGTCTGCCATGGGCCGGATGTTCAGGGTCTCCCGGTCGACGATCATGTATTCCATTTCGATGCCGTAGCCGGAGAACACCGGATACACGTCGGCCGCCGGGGGGGTGATGGAGGGAACCGCCGGGGACAGGGGCGATTCCTGGGATTGCTGATGGATGTTCATGGATTGCTCCCGGTTCTGCCCTCTTCCAGGCGGCGCAGGAACACCGCCATCACCTCCCGGTAGAGCGCATCCTTGAGGACGCCGTCTTCATTGCCGGCATCCACATTGGGGTTGTCGTTGATCTCGATGACGCAGTAGCGCTGCCCCACCTGCTTGATGTCCACCCCGTAGAAGCCGTTGCCGATGTGGCTGGCGGCCTGCAGGGCGATGTGGACCACTTCCTCGGGGGCCTCGCCGATGGCCAGGGCTTCCGTGAGCCCTTCCCGGGGGGCGCCCTCCGCCTTGTGGTCCACGATCTGCCAGTGGCCGGCGGCCATCCAGTACTTGCAGACGAAGATGACCCGCCCGTCCAGGATGCCCACCCGCCAGTCGAAGTCCGTGGGCAGCCATTCCTGGGCCACGATGAGGTCGGACTTTTCCAGCAGCTCCTCCACCTTGGCGTGGAGCTGGTCCTCGGTTTCCACCTTGGCCACCCCCACGGAAAAGGAGCTGTCGGGCTGCTTCAACACGCAGGGCAGGGACAGGGCCGGCAGGATCTGGGCCACATTGCCCCGGTGGACCATGAGGGTGCGCGGCGCCGGGAGGTTGTGGCGGGCCAGCATCTCGGCCAGGTACACCTTGTTGTTGCACTTCAGGATGGAGTCCGGGTCGTCGATGACCACCAGCCCTTCTGCCGCCGCCCAGCGGGAAAAGCGGTAGGTGTAGTGGTGCACGAAGGTGGTGTCCCGGATGAAGAGGGCGTCGAATTCCGGCAGGCGGTAGAAGTCCGCCGGAGTGATGAAGGCCGGCCGCATGCCCAGGGCCTGGGCGGCCCGGGAGAACTTGTCCAGGGCTTCCGGGTTGGAGGGGCGGTCCCGGGCCTCCGGGTTGTGGAGGATGGCGATGTTGTAGCTGGCGGGGGCGTTCTTGGGCCGGCTGCGGCCGCTGAAGTAGCTGATGGCCGCTTCCTGGGCGAACTCCCGGTGCTCGGTTGGGATCTCGTCGGCGCCGATGAGGCGCACCGAGCGGGTCCGCCAATAACCGTCCTCCCGCTCGAACTGGGCCTGGAGTAGCGGCGCCTGGAGGAGCTTGAAGAGCTGCTTGGCCAGCACGCTGTAGCGCTGGGCAAGGTTGCGGCCGAAATAGACCGACAGGTCGAAATGGCTGGACTTCAACGGCGCCAGGGTCTGGTTCACCAGTTCCGCCAGCTCGTCGGTGAGGACCCGCACCAGGTTCTGGGACTGGAGGTCCTCGATGGTGCCGGCGTGGGGCACCGGCTTGTGGCCCCGGGCCTCGGCCAGCAGGGACACGTAATAGCCCATGCTCTGGTAGCGGTAGGACTGGCAGAGATTCACCACCCGTGCCGAACGGTCTTCGCCGTAGGTAGGATCGGTGAGGTAGGCGCGGCCGGTGACCACCGGCAGGCCGCTGATTTCCAGAGGCCAATCGGCTGGGTCGTCCACCACGATCAAGGTGC
>JBLNBI010000232.1:0-4479 GCA_050259815.1 Actinomycetota bacterium
TCCAGCCCATCCGGGTGACCGAATCCGACCGCATCGACGACCTCATCGCCGACCTTGCCAAGGCCATGCGGGACGGCGGCGTGCCCTGGATCGAGCGGGCCCTGGCCGCCCGCGCCAAGTCCTCGTCCGCCGACCGCTTCAACCGCATGGAGGAAGAAGGATGGCAGGGCTAAACCGATACGCCGTTTTCCTCTTTGCAATTTCCCAGACAGGAGTTTGACCATGAGCGCCGACCCGATCCTCGAAACGGACTTCATCAAGGAGATGGTGCGCCAGATGCGCGCCCTCGACACCTACGGCAACTACAACGGCTGGACGCCGGAGAAGATCCTCGATCCCTTCATCCTGACCAAGGAGCGCAAGGCCGAGATCCCCCTCATCGGCGATCCGGACGAGACTACCATCGCCCGGGTGAAGGCCTTCTACAACGCCATCTCCGTGCTCATCGAGAAGGAGTGCAAACTCCTGGCCGTCCCCCTCATCCACCTCACCCACGAAGGCTTCGGCCGGGCGCTGATCACCGTCGGCAAGCTGGTGGCGGTGGACAAGACCCTGCGGGACGTGCACCGCTTCGGCTTCTCCAGCCTCTCCAAGATGAAGGATGACGCCGACGCCCTTCTCTCCGTCGCCCTGGAGCGGGTCGGTCAGTACCCGGCCGTGGCGGGTCTCTGATCCCCGACAGGAGGCTATCTTGACCGAAACCGAACTGAAAGACCTCGACAAGGAAGTCAAGAAGCTGAAACGCATCGCATCCGAGTGGGCATCCCAACTCCACGACCTGGTGGAGGACCGGCTGCCCGCCGGGTACGAGGAAATCCCGGGCATCGCCCGATCCACTTACGACGCCTGCAAGGCCTGGGCCGACGCCCACGCCAAGCTGGCGGCAGCACAGAAAGGTTAATTCCATGAGCAACTACACCGCACTCACCCGGGGCGGCACCAGCTGGACCCCCGAATTCGTCGTCGCCATCAACCAGGAAAAGTGTATCGGCTGCGGCCGCTGCTTCAAGGTCTGCCCCCGGGACGTCCTCGACCTGATCGACTCCGACGAGGATGAAGACGAGGACGAGAGCGCTTCCGCCAAGATGACCCTGAAGGACATCAACGACTGCATCGGCTGCGGCGCCTGCAACCGGGTCTGCCCGAAGCAGTGCTACAGCTACGAGCCCCTGGCCGCCTGAGGAGGGGCCCCGTGAGCAAGGACGGCGCGGCCGTTCCCGACGCCGCTCTCGGCGCCGAGATCTGCCGCGCCCTCCGGGAGCAGGTTGGCAAGCTGGGCCTGGACATCGGCGCCGAGCCGGTCTGGGAACAGGCGGTCTTCCGCTCCCGGACCGATCCCTATTCCGGCGAAACCAGCCTGACCGGTACCTGGAGTGGCGGCCACCGCTACGGGACCGTCAATCTCTTCACCGACGGGCGAGTCTTCGCCGAATACCAAGTGCTGCTGCCCAGCCTGCGGCAGCCGGGCCAGTACGTGGAAGCCGTCCAGGTCTGGGGCTATCCCGGTGTCCTGAAGGGTGGCGCCGTGCTCGCCGCCTGGAACCCTGAGTGAACTCCATGGATTTCGCCAGCCACCGCTTCATCCTCGCCCACAAGCAGACGACCAGCGCCCGGGTCCGTTTCCTGCGGCTGCCCGACGGCGTCCTGGCACCCAACCCCCTGCCGGCGGGGAGCATCGTTCCGGCGGAAGCGGAGGAGGAAGCAGTCCCGCCCTCGCCAGCCCCGCTGATGCGGAGCCTCGAAATGCACCTCGGCCTGCCCCTGGCCAGCCTGCAGCCGGCCGAAGACTTCCTGGTGCAAGTGGAAACGCCGGAAGGCGCCGTCACTGTCCTCCTCGCCGCCTTCACCTCCATCGACCCGCCCTTTGCCGCGGCGGAGCGCCTGGGCGGCAGCTTCGTGGCCATCATCGAAGCCCGGGGCCTGCCGGCCATCGAACAGCAGCTCCTGCGCCGGGCCTACGAATACCTGCTGGGCTGATCAGCCGGATTCCTGCTTTTCCCGGGGCGGCTTGGTATTGAGGTCGGGCAGGTCGGGAACTGCGCAGGCCGCTCCTTCCGCCCCATCCAGGGCGTCGGTGCATTCCCCCAGCCGGTCCTCGATGTAGAGCATCTTGACCAGCACCACGCCCACTGCCGCCAGGGGCGTGGCGATGAAGACTCCCAAGAGCCCCAGGGAAGAGAAGCCCAGGAGCAGCTGGGAGGAAATGGCCAGTGCCGGCGGCAGCCGTACGCTGCGCTGATCCACCAGGGGAGAAACGATATAGCCCTCCAGGGTCTGGATGCCCAGGTAGAGGAGCCCCACGTAGGCCATCTGGGTCGGGCTCACCGCCAGGGCCACCAGGAGTGCCGGCACGGCCGCCATGATGGGTCCGGCGTAGGGCACGAATTCCAGCAGGAAGGCGATGATGCCTAACGCCATGGCCAAGGGCATGCCAAGGAGGATGAGACCGACGGTGGTGGCCAGGCCCACGACGGTCATTTTCACGAAGGTGCCGATGAGCCACCAGTGAAGGGTGGAGCCCACCGCCTCCATCACCTCCGTCGCCCGCTGCCTGCCGGTCGGGGGAACGAGGCGCAGCAGCCCGTTCAGATAGGTGCGGGGCGCCGCCGCGGCATAGAGCCCGATGAAGAACACCACCAGGAGGCTCGCCACCGCCCCGAGGGTGGAGGAGAACAGGCCGCCGGTCACCCGGGTGAGCCATTCCCGGTCCTTGGCCAGGGACTTGAAACTGGTGTTGGCAAGGAGGATGCGCCCCCACTCGTATTCCGCCACCTGCTTGCGGATTTCGGCCCAGGCCTTCTGGAGCCGGGGGACCAGTTGGTCCAGTTGGCTGATGATCTCCGCCCCGAGGAACCAGCCGACCAGGATAAGGAAAATGCTGAGCAGGGCGAGCACAACCCCCAGGGACCAGCCCTCCGACAGGCCGGTGAGGCGCACCACCGCATCCCGCAGGCCGTGAAGAAAGACCGCCATCAGGATGCCGGCGAAGGCCAGGAGGAGCACGTCCGCCACCCACCAGACGACAAAGCCGATGGCGCCGATGAGGACCACCCAGGCCAGGATCACGAGGGAACGGTCGGCCCGCGGCGGCAACGCGGGGGGCCTGGGGGAAAGGTTCATGGCGACTCCCAGGGCAAATGCTCCCGGACGGAGCAGCAATCCTTGTTCCCGACCATCGCCCAAGCCCCAATTGGGGGCATGGATCGCACTCCATGCACCGATCTGTAGTAAACCCGACAGCCGACCGGCGCCGCCGTAATCACCCTAAGTTTTTGATTCTTTTTGCCAAACACCCAATTCCTTAGATTTGGCATGGGCTTTGCTGAAATAGCCTGTCCATCTTGGGAGAACAGACATGATCAACCTCACCCCCGCTGCCGTGAAGGCTGTGCAACGCTTCATCCGCGGTTCCGAAACGCCGGTTGCCGGGCTGCGCCTGATGATCTCCGGGGGCGGCTGCTCGGGCCTCCAGTACGGCATGAAGCTCGAGCGCGACAAGGCCGAGGACGACTGGGAGATCGAAGTGGAAGGGGTCAAGCTGCTGGTGGACCCCATGACCCATCCCCTCCTCGACAACGTCACCATCGATTTCATCGACACCCTGACCCACACGGGCTTCAAGTTCAACAACCCCAACGCCTCGGCCCAGTGTTCCTGCGGCCAGTCGTTCTCGGTTTAAGGGAGACGCCATCATGTGGGAATACTCCGACAAGGTCCGCGAACACTTCTTCAACCCCCGCAACTCCGGCCCCCTGGAGCACGCCAACGGTATCGGCGACGTGGGCTCCATCCAGTGCGGCGACGCGCTCCGCCTGATGTTGAAGGTCAATCCCGAATCCGAAGTGATCGAGGACGCCCATTTCCAGACCTTCGGCTGCGGCTCCGCCATCGCCTCCTCTTCGGCGCTGACCGAGATCATCAAGGGCATGACCCTGGACGAGGCCCTGAAGGTTTCCAACCAGGACATCGCCGACTACCTGGACGGCCTGCCGCCGGAGAAGATGCACTGCTCGGTCATGGGCCGGGAGGCGCTGCAGGCCGCCGTCGCCAACTACCGGGGCGAGGAGTGGAAGGACGACCACGAGGAAGGGGCGCTGATCTGCAAGTGCTTCGCCATCGACGCCGTGCTCATCGAGGACGTGGTGAAAGCCAACAACCTCCACACCGTCGAGGAAGTGACCTTCTACACCAAGGCCGGCGGCGGCTGCGCGGCCTGCCACGAGGGCATCGAGGAAATCCTCGCCAAGGTGAAGGCTGACCGGGCCGGCCCCGGCGAAGTCTCTCCGCCGCCTCCCTGCCCCGCCACCCCGGAAGCCCCCAAGCCGCCGGCCGGCAAGCTCACCCTGGTCCAGCGCATCAAGAAGATCGAGGAAGTACTGGAATCGGTGCGCCCCATGCTCCAGCGGGATGCCGGCGACGTGGAGCTGGCCGACGTCCAGGGCAAGAAGATTTACGTGTACCTGAAGGGCGCCTGCTCCG
>JBLNBI010000233.1:0-4813 GCA_050259815.1 Actinomycetota bacterium
ACAAAACCCCCGCCGGTTGCGCCGGCGGGGGTTGGAAGGAATTCAGCGTGCTTTCTTTATCCGACCCGCGACGGCGCGTGCGTTACTACGCCTACTACGACGACTACGGCAACGGCCGGCACCGCGAGGGCGGTGTTGAGGCGGGCGTAGGCGGAGGTCGTCATGTCGTTGGAGTGGGGAACAAGAAAAACGTTTTTTTACTATCCATCAAGCGGCGACGAAAAGCAATGGGTTCTTCGCCTGATTTGGCATACCATTCCGCCTTCGCCATGAATCCATCCGTGCTCGCCGACCACCCCGCCTTCAGGAACCTGAAGCGCTACGCTCCCATGCTCGCCTTCTTCGGCGGCTTCCTGTGGGATGCCCTGACCCTGGGGCGCAAGGTGAAGGTCCTGGATTTCTGGGTGCTGGGGGGCTATCTCCTGGGGGCAGCGGTCTTCATCTATTGGCTGGCCCGGCGGGATTTCCTCTCCCACGTGCCCCCGGAAGAGGTGGAGGGGATGCGGGGCCGCTGGAACAGCCTGGTCTGGCAGGCGCCCTACCTGCTGGTTCAGTTCTTCTTCGGTGGCATCTTCTCTGCCCTCTTCATCCTCTATTTCAAGAGTTCCAACCACATCGGCGCCTGGCTCATGGCCCTCTTCCTGGGCGGGCTGCTGGTGGGCAACGAGTTCATGAAGGAGCGCTACGGACGGCGCTTCACCACCGTGTGGGGTCTCTTTGGCCTCAACGCCATCCTGCTCTTCAACTTCGTGCTGCCCCATCTGGCGGGGAGCCTCCATCCGGGATGGTTCTATCTTTCCACCGGGCTGGGGGGCGCCTTGGCCCACGGGCTGCGCTGGATTTCCCCCGGGCGGCCGGGGCGCATCCTGCCCGCCTGGTGCGTGGCCGGCGCCCTGGTGCTGGCCTGGAACCTGGACATGATCGCTCCGGTTCCCCTGGTCAATCGGGAAGTGGTTATCGGCCACAACTTCGATCGCACCCCTGGGCGATTCGCCCTGCGGGTGGAGAAGCCGCCCTTCTGGCAATTCTGGCGGGACTGGGGGCGTACGGTCCATGTGCCCGAGGGCGAGCGCATCTACGGAGTCTCCGCCGTGTTCGCCCCCCTGGGCGTGACGGCGCCCCTGGAACACCGGTGGGAATATCGCGATCCAAGCAGCGGCTGGCGCCAGCTTTATCAGGCCCGTTTTTCGGCCTCTGGTGGCCGGGAGCGGGGGTTCCGGGGGTACTCCTACGTCACCAACCCGAAGCCGGGGGAGTGGCGCCTGGTGGTCGCCACCCAGGACGGACGGACCATCGCCGTCCAGCCCGTGACGGTGGAGCGGGGCGATCCGATAGTCGAAGAGATGGTGGAAAAGGAATTCTAGGGGCTGCTATCCAGCCGAAAGGCGCCTTGGCATAATCGTCCGATGCTCGCTTACCTCGTCCGCCGCCTGCTTTACGCCATCCCCATCCTGGTCGGGGTGAACCTGCTGACCTTCGCCCTGTTTTTCGTAGTCAATACCCCGGACGACATGGCACGCATGCAACTGGGCGTGAAGCGGGTGACTCCGGAAGCCATCCAGAAGTGGAAGGCGGAGCGGGGCTATGACAAGCCGCTGCTGTGGAATGGCGAGGCGTCGGGGGCCGGGGCGCTGACCGATACCATCTTTTTCGAGAAGTCGGCCCGGATGTTCGTGGGGGATTTCGGGCGGGCGGAGGATGGGCGGGACATCGCCCGGGAAATCCGGGGGCGCATGGTGCCATCCCTGGCCATCGCTCTGCCCACCTTTATCCTCGGGCTTTTCGTTACGGTAGTCTTCGCCCTGACCCTGGCCTTCTTCCGGGCCACGCCCTTCGACTTCTGGGGAGTGGTGCTGTGCGTGGCCATGATGTCCATTTCGGGACTCTTCTACATCATCGGCGGCCAGTACCTGATCAGCAAAATCTGGCGGCTGGTGCCCATCTCCGGCTACGGGGAATCCCTGGATGCCTGGCGCTTCCTCATCCTGCCGGTGGTGATCGGGGTGATTTCCGGCATCGGCTCTTCGGCCCGCTGGTACCGCACCATCTTCCTGGAGGAGGTGGGCAAGGATTACGTCCGCACCGCCCGGGCCAAGGGCTTGCCGGAAACCGTCGTCTTCCTGCGCCATGTGCTCCGCAACGCCCTGATTCCCATCCTCACCGGGGTGGTGGTGGTGATTCCGCTCCTCTTCATGGGCTCCCTGCTCACCGAGTCCTTCTTCGGCATCCCGGGGCTGGGGAGCTACACCATCGACGCCATCAACGCCCAGGACTTCGCCGTGGTGCGGTCCATGGTCTTCATCGGTTCGGTGCTCTACATCTTCGGCCTGATCCTCACCGATATTTCCTACACCTTGGTCGATCCCAGGATCCGGTTCAGCTGATGCCCTTCCAGATCGTCATCCTCTGGTCCGACGTGCTCATCTGGCTGCTGCTGGCGGCGGGGTTGGGTTTCGGTTTCCTGATCGCCCGCAGCGAGCCCCTGCTGGATGCCTGGCGGCGGGTCGCCAGGAGCCGGGTGGGCATGGCCTCGGCCACCGTGCTGGCGGTTTTTGCGGTCATCGGGGTGCTGGATTCCTTCCATTACCGGGCAAGGTTGGACGGCGGGGAGGGCAAGCCGGCTACCTATGCCATTGAGGTGCTGTCCATCCTGGATGCCGCGGCCACCGCCATCCGCACCCGCAACGAGAAGACCTATTCCGCCCCCTTTGCTACCCGGCTCTACGCCAAGGAAACCATCGAGTTACCCGGCGGCGGCCAGACCCGGGACTATCCTCGACTGAAGTACGGCGGCGCCCATCTTGGGGGCGATGAAGCCCATTTACCTGCCGACGTGGCGGTGAAGGCAGGTTTGGGGCTGGTGTTGGCCGTCCTCGCCTGGTGCGGGGTGGCGGCCCTGGTGACCATGGGCGTCAGCCGGCGGGAGGCCGTGGATCGGCGCGAGGCTTGGCGGCGCATCTGGCAGGGAGATACGCCCTTCGCCTGGAGCGCCCTGCTGGTGACGGCCGGCATCCTGCTCGGATTGTTACTGCCCCTGTTTAGCCTGACCGGCTACTACCACGTCTTCGGTACCGACAAGGTGGGGCAGGATGTCCTCTACCAGGTGCTGAAGAGCGTGCGCACCGGCCTCATCATCGGCCTGGTGACGACCCTGGTGATGCTGCCCCTGGCGGTGCTCCTGGGCATCGTCGCCGGCTATTTCCGGGGCTGGGCGGACGATGTGATCCAGTACGTCTATACGGTGCTCAATTCCATTCCCGGTGTGCTGTTGATTGCCGCCGCGGTGCTCATGATGCAGGTGGTGATCGACACCCATCCCCAGTGGTTCGCCACCGCCGCCGAACGGGCCGACCTGCGGCTGCTGGCCCTTTGCTTCATCCTCGGCATCACCAGCTGGACTGGGCTGTGCCGGCTCCTGCGGGGTGAGACCCTGAAGCTGCGGGAACTGGAATACATCCAGGCGGCCAAGGCCTTCGGGGTGTCTTCCTGGCGCATCATCATCCGCCACATCCTGCCCAACCTGATGCATATCGTCATCATCTCCCTGGTCATGGATTTTTCCGGCCTGGTGCTGGCGGAGGCGGTGCTGTCCTACGTAGGTATCGGCGTCGATCCCACCATGATCAGTTTCGGCACCATGATCAACAACGCCCGCATGGAACTTGGCCGGGAGCCGGTGGTCTGGTGGTCCCTGGCGGCGGCCTTCGTCGTCATGTTCGTCCTGGTGCTGGCGGCCAACTTGTTCGCCGACGTGATCCGCGATGCCTTCGACCCGAGAGCCGCATAGCCCCATGAATCCCCCCCTCCTGAAAGTCACCGATCTTCGCCTGGGCTTCGCCGCCGGCCGGCAGACCCTGTTGGCGGTGGACGGGGTGTCCTTCGAGGTGGGGGCGGGGGAAACCTTTGCCCTGCTTGGGGAATCGGGCTGCGGCAAGTCGGCCACCGCCCAGGGCATCATGCGGCTTCTGCCGACCGCAGGGCGCATCGTCGGCGGCACGGTGGAGCTGGACGGCAAGGACCTCCTCGCCCTGCCGGAAGCGGACATGCGCTCGGTGCGGGGGCGGCGTATCGCCATGATTTTCCAGGAGCCAGCCACCAGCCTCAACCCGGTGCTCACGGTCGGCCAGCAGATCGGCGAGGTCCTGGAACGCCACCTCGACATGACCGGCGAGGCGGCCCGCCAGCGCATACTCGAACTGCTCCGCCAGGTGGGCATCGCCGATCCGGAGCGGCGTCTCAACGAGTATCCCTTCCAGCTCTCCGGCGGCATGAAGCAGCGGGTGATGATCGCCGTGGCCCTGGCCGGCGAGCCGGACCTGCTGATTGCCGATGAGCCGACCACCGCCCTGGACGTCACCGTCCAGGCCCAGATCCTGGATCTCCTGGTGAAGCTACAGCAGGAGCGGGGCATGGGCATGCTCCTCATCACCCACGACCTGGGGGTGGTGGCCCGTGTGGCCCATCGCATCGGCGTCATGTACGCCGGCGAACTGGTGGAGGTGGCGCCCCGGCAGGCCTTCTTCACCGCGCCCCGGCACCCCTACACCCGGGCCCTGTTCGCGGCCCTGCCGGAGGTTTCCCGGCGGGGAGCGGCGCTGACCACTATCCCCGGCCAAGTGCCTTCCCTGGCCAAAATGCCCAAGGGCTGCCGTTTCGCCGACCGCTGCCGCTATGTGACGCCCCTCAGTCGGGAGCAGTCGCCCCAATGGCGGGTGATCGAAGACGGCCACCAGGTTCGCTGTTTCTACGAAGGCCCCATGACTGAGGAGCAGCCGGCGGAACTGGCCGACAGCCTGGCTGCCAGGATTGCCCC
>JBLNBI010000234.1:0-4315 GCA_050259815.1 Actinomycetota bacterium
CCTGAACCCGCCTCCCTTCGAGCAGGTGAAGCCCCAGCTCCAGCAACGGGCCCAGCAGCAGGTGGTGGAGCAGCTCCTGAAGGACCTGCGCGCCAAAGCCAAGGTCAACTAAGCCTTAACCTATCCCGCAGCCCATGCGAAAATGCCTGCCACATCGGTGGCGGGCATTTCTTTTTTCGGGGAGAGAAGGATGGTATTCGGACTAGGCAAGCTGTTCGGCGGCAAGGACGAAAAGGATGCCCCCCCTCCCACCGCCGCTTCGACCACGGCCCCTGCTGCGCCCGAAGAGCGCCCGACCACCGCCTTCATCCGCCGTGACGCGGTCTTCGACCGGGATCGTCGCCTCTGCGGCCACCTTTTCCGCCTCCAGCATCGCGACGCCGGCTTCGGAGACGCCCCTACCATTCGCCAGCGGTCCCTGGACGATGCACTCCTGAAGAGCCTGTGCACCAGCGCCCGGGAGGAAGGCTGGGGCAAGAACCTGGCTTTCGTGCCCCTGTGTTCCGCTTCCCTGGACAATCCCTGGCTCGACCGCCTGCCATCCCAGAATACCGTGCTCCTCCTGATGCTGGCGCCGGAGACTGCCGATCCGGCTGCCCTGACCAAGCGCATCGATGACCTCAAGGCCAAGGGGATGAAGCTGGGCTTCTTCCGCCAGCCCAAGCACCCGGCCTATTCCGCCGCCCTGGCCGCGGCGGACTTCGCCGCCATCGATGTGGCCGCCAGCCAGGGGGGCAATGTGCGGGATTTCTCCGTCGCCATCCGGAGCAGCGAGGTGAAGCACCCGATCCAACTGGTGGCAGTCAATATCGAGAGCAAGGACGACGGCAACCTGTGCCGGCTCTGGCATTTCGACTTCTTCCACGGCCCCTTCCTGGCCAGCGGCGAGGCCGATGAAGGTCCCCGGGGCGACCCGCACAAGCTTCACCTCCTGCATCTCTTCAACCTGGTCCAGGGGGAAGCGGACAACGCCGAGGTGGCGGCGCTTCTCAAGCAGGACCCGATGCTCACCTACCGCATCCTGCGCTACCTGAATTCCGCGGCCCTGGGGCTGTCCCGCCCGGCCTCGTCCATCGACCAGGCCCTCATCATGCTCGGCCGCCAACGGCTGGCCCGCTGGCTGTCTGTCCTGCTGTTCTCGGTGAGGGACCCGGACTTCGCCGACTGGCTCCTGGTGGAAACCTCCCTGGGCCGGGGCCGCATCATGGAGCTGCTCGGCTCCAAGCGCTTCCCCGCCGCCGAGAGCGACCACCTGTTCCTGACCGGGGTTTTCTCCCGCCTGGACCGCCTGCTGCGCCAGCCCCTGGCGGAAGCGGTGAGGCAGATTTCCCTGCCGGCCCATGTCCGCAGCGCCCTCCTGGAGAGGACCGGACCCTACGCGCCCTTACTGGCGGTGGCCGAAGCCTGCGAGGGCTTCGATCCCCCTCGGATGGAGGCCGCCGCCCGGGCCGCCGGGCTGGAACCGGACGCGGTAAACCAGGCCCTGCTGGAAGCCACCATCTGGACCAGCGAAATCACTGAACACTGGGAATAGCGCCCCAACCCGGGGCGCGAAACCTGGCCCTCAGGCCAGGGCGGAAGCGGTGTTGCGGCTTTCCAGCCAGTCGAGGGTATCCTCAACTAGGTCAGCCACCTCGTCGGCCACCAGGCCGAGGAAGGCGCCGACGTGCTTCTCCGCCTTGAACCACTCCATCTCCTCCCCCTGGCTCGCGTGGAGCCGGGTGATGTGCTCGGCGAGGACGTTCACGGCGATTACCGCCAGGGAGTCCGGCAGCACATCTTGGCCAGGATTATCGAGGCAGTGATAATCGTGGTGCAGCAGAATCCCCTGGGCCACATACTCCGGCAGCTTCCAGCGACGGGCCAGGAAGTAGCCCACCACCGCATGGTTGGTGCCCAGGCGGGCCTCCTCGACGGCGGTGAAGGATTCGTTGTCGGCGGCATTGGCCTGGTCCAGGACAGACCGGTAGTCGCTGAAACGCTTCATCAAGAGCGGAATGCCGCAGTCGTGGAAGAGGCTGAAGGTATAGGCCATGTCCGGCTTCACGCACTTCAGGCGGCGGGCCAGTTCGGCGGCCACCCGGGCGGTGGCGGCGGAATTTTCCCAGAAGCGCTCCATGGGCACTTCCGGCCGCCCGGCCAGGGCGATCTTGAGGAGCTGGGTCACCTCCAGGTTGAAGGTCTGGCGCATGCCCAGTACGGTGAGGGCGTGGATGATGGAACCCACCTCCCGGCCGGTGGAGAAGGCGGGCGAGTTGGCCACCTGCATCACTTGCCCCGCCAGCGCCACGTCGCGGCTGATGAGGCGGGCGATGACCCGCTGATCGGGCGACTCCTTGCGCAGTTCCGCCTCCAGCTCCACCAGCACGGCGGGGCAGGCCGGGATATCGATCCCCCGCATCAGCGCGGACAGCTTGTTTTCATCGATGGTGGCGGTCATGGAGCATTCCTGGCGAAGCAAACGAAGGCGAGAGGATAACGTCCGTTCCCAAGGCTGAGAATATGCAATAAGTCATAGCTGATATTCCGCCCCGCCGCCTTCCATGGCCATGTCCACGGTCCGGCGGGACAAGTGGGGGGCGAAGAGGCTGATGAAATCGTACTCATAGCGGCGCAGATAGGTCCCCCGGCGCAGGGCCAGCCGGGTCGTGTTGGACTCGAACAGGTGGCCCGCCGCCAGGGCGACCAGCCCGGTATCCCGCTGGGGATCGAAGGCCAGGTCGGAAATGATGCCGAGCCCCAGCCCCAGGCTCACGTAGGTCTTGATCACATCCGCATCGAGGGCGGTGAGGGCCACGTTGGGGCTGACGCCCACCCGCTCGAAGGCCCGGTTGATGCGGGAACGGCCGGCGAAGGCGGTGTCGTAGGTGACCAGGGGCCACTGGGCCAGTTCCTGCAGGGTCAGGGGCTGCTTTTCCGTCAGCGGATGCCCTTCGGGGACGATGACGCAATGGCTCCACTGGCGCACCGGCAGGGTCACCAGTTGGGGGTACTGGTCCAGGGACTCGGTGGCAATGCCGAGGTCCGCCTCGCCTCCCGCCACCCACTCGGCGATCTGGGTGGGGCTGCCCTGGTGCATTTCCAGGCGCACGTCCGGATGCTGGGCGACAAAATCCCGGACCACCACCGGCAGTGCGTAGCGGGCCTGGGTATGGGTGGCCGCCAGGACCAGCCGGCCGGCGGAACCGCCGCTGAATTCGCTGCCGACCCGCCGCAGGTTCTCCGCTTCCCGCAGGATGCCGGCGGCGATCTTCAGGATGGCCTCTCCCGGCTCGGTGACGCCCACGAAGCGCTTGCCGCTGCGCTCGAAGATGGCGACTCCCAACTCCTCCTCCAGGAGCTTCACCTGCTTGGAGATACCGGGCTGGGAGGTATACAGGGACTCCGCCGCCTCGGAGACGTTGAGCCCGCGGCGCTGCACTTCGACGATGTACCTGAGTTGCTGGAGTTTCATTCCGTTCTCCCTGAATCCATCTGTATCAATTCTTCTACCCGGGCCGCCAGATTGGCGACCACGGTTTCCTGGGTGAAGCCTGCGTATTTGGCGGCGAAGCGGGCCGCCCCCGTCGCCAGTTCCGGATCGCCGACCAGGCGCCCCAGGGCCGCCGCAAAATCGGCGCTCTGCTCCTCCGCCCGGATCACCAGGCCGGCCCCCAGACGTTGGATGCGGGCTCCGAGGAGGTATTGCTCCAGGAACATGGGCACGCACAGGACGGGCTTGCCGGCGCAGAGGAAGGCGGTGGCGGTGGAAATTCCCCCGTACACCAGGGCGGCATCGGCCTCGGCCGTCATGGCCTGCAGGTCGAGAGGCTGGCTGCTGAGGCGGATGTTGGGCGGATGGCTGCTCTCCTGGACTCCGGGCAGGCAGAGGATGACCGAGTGGCCACAGGCGCCCAGGGCATCGATCAGGTCCCGGCACCGGGGATGCTCGGCCCGCAGGTAGGCGAAGATGCGCTTGCCGCCCGGCGCCTCCGGCCAGGGCAAGGTCCGGGTGCAAGGGGGCGAGTGGACCATCCCCCAGTAGCGGGCCGGGTCGCGCCCCAGATAGTGGTCCAGTTCCGGGAAGCCCAGGAGGGCGTCCTCGGCCACGGCAAAAAGGTCCGCCAGCTTTTCCAGGGCAGCCTGATCGAACCGCGCCAGCACCCCGTTGATGGTCGCCAGTGCCGCACCATCCCGGGCGGCCAGGGCCGCTGGCGGAACCGCTTCCCAGGAGCGCATGGACGGGGTCGGGGAACGCCGGGGCGGCATGTAGAACCCGACGCCGTAGATCATGACCGGGATGCCCAGGGTCCGGGCGGCCAGGATGGCCGTGGGG
>JBLNBI010000235.1:0-3387 GCA_050259815.1 Actinomycetota bacterium
CCACGATCATGAGCTTGGAGTGGACATCGATACAGGTGCCTTCCTTGAGCCCTTCCACGTCCGGGTAGTAGATGTGGAAGCGGCCGCCGGGATCGGCCGCCCGCAGGTGGCGGATGAGGCGGGTGCGCAGGAGGTGCATGGTGTGCTCCTCCAGCCACCCATGGCTCACCAGCCGGGACACCAGGACGATCTCCGGCCCGTCCGGCTCGGCCAGCCGGGCCGCCAGGGCCTCGCCGATGCGCCAGGCGGTGAAGTACTGGTTCTCGATGTAGATGGTCTGCCGGGCGGCGGCGATCATGTCCAGGTAAAGGGCCTCCACCTCCCGCACCACCGGATGGGCCTCGGTGGGGGGCAGGGTGCGGGCGATTGCCACCTCCACGTCGGCCAGATCCGGCGCCAGGCCGTCCGGCCAGGGATCGCTATCCGCCGGGGCCGGCGCCAGCACCTGGTGGGTGGCGTACTGCCAGCGCTCCCGGGCGATGCCCGCCAGGACCCGGGCCGCCTCCCCATCCACCGCCACCATGAGGTCGTGGAAGGGAGGATAGGCCTCCTCCCCATGGACCCGGCGGGCCTCGGTGGCGCAGTGGTCTGGGGTATCCCAGCGCCGGGCGGTGAGGTCGAGGCCGCCGACGAAGGCCATCCTGCCGTCGATGACCACGATTTTCTGGTGGTGGGAGCCGCCCGGCGGGTGGGTGTCGTCGTAATGGACATGGACCCGGTGATGGGGCTCCCAGCCCACTCCGTAAAGAAGCGGGAATTCCCGGTCGGTGCCGTAGAGCATGGGGTAATCCCAGTTGAGCACGAAGACCTGCAAATGGCGCCGGCGCCGGGCCAGCCAGTTGAGAAAATCCCCCAGGCGGGTGGGCGGCCCGCCCCGCCGGGCCTCGGTATCGAAGCGCAGGCAGGCGCTGCTGTTGAAATCCCAGGCGACGATGATGATGGAGTGCTCCGCCTTCTCCGCCGCATCGGCGAAGGCGCGGAAGTAGGCTTCCCCGTCCACCAGCAGGGCCACCCGGTCGGCGTGGGCCCGGGCGAAGCAGTTGTGCCCCTCCTTGAAGAGGCTGGAACGCTGCTGGCTGGCGGTCTTCATGGTGGGCGCATGCATGGCGGGGAAGCAGGCGGCCGAAGCCGCAGGGAATGCCGCTGGCCGCTGCAATCGCCATACCGCCGGCCCTCCCGCTTAACCTACCTTTTCACCCACCTTGGGCATGGGGGCCGGCGTGTAAGTTCTACAGGCCGGCTGGCAATAGTGCACGGTGGCCCCGGTTCCGGCCGGGGATTCGGGCTTGCTGATGTCGTCTTCCATGAGTCAGCTCGGAATCTGGTTCCTGGTCATCGGCGCCATCCTGGTGTCCATGGCCCTGGTGGGCTCGGTGGTGAAGCGCATGCCCTTCACTCCGGCCATCGTTTACCTGGCCTTCGGCTACGCCCTGGGGAGTTGGGGGACCGGCCTCCACCCGGTGACCGATGCCGGCCTGCTGCGCTCGCTGACGGAAGTGGGCGTTTCCATCTCCCTCTTCGCCGTCGGACTGAAGCTGCGTTCCCCCTTGAAGCTCAACACCTGGCGGGTGCCGCTTCGCCTCGGCCTGCCGGCCATGGTCATCACCATCGCCCTCCTCGCCCTGGCCGCCCGCTGGCTGTGCGGACTATCCTGGGGCATGGCGCTGATCCTGGCCGCCATCCTGGCCCCCACCGACCCGGTGCTGGGGGCGGACGTCCAGGTGGAGCGGCCGGGGGACGGGGATTACGTGCGCTTCGGCCTGACCGCCGAGGGGGGGATGAACGACGGCACCGCCTATCCGGTGGTCTTCCTGGGCCTGGGGCTGGTGGGGCTCCACGACCTGGGGCCCTTCGGGAGCCGGTGGTTCCTGGTGGAGACCGTCTGGTTCATGGTGGCGGGCACCGCCGTCGGCTGGGGGGTGAGCGCCGCCATCGCCCGGCTGGTTATCTACCTGCGCCGCAGCCACGCCATGGCCATCGGCCTGGAGGAATTCCTGGGCTTCGGGATCATCGGCCTGACCTTCGGCCTGGCCGGGCTTATCCACGCCTCGGAATTCCTGGCGGTATTCGCCGCCGGGGTGGCCTTCCGCCAAGTGGAGCGCACCCATTCCCTGTCCGCCGGGATCAATCCCAAGCATATCGCCATCGCCATCAACGACGAGGAGACGGCCACCCACCCGAAGCGGGCGGCGGCCCATCTGGCCGAAACCGTCCTGGCCTTCAATTCCCAGGCCGAGCACATCGCCGAACTGGGCTTGGTGACGGTCCTGGGCGGGCTCCTGGCGGCGGTGCGACTGGAGTGGGAGGCCTTCGCCCTGGCGGCGTTTCTCTTCTTCATCGCCCGGCCCCTGGCGGTGAAGCTGACCCTGGCCGGCACCCGGACCAACCGGGTGCAGAACTGGCTCATCGCCTGGTTCGGCATCCGGGGCATCGGCTGCCTCTACTACCTGGCCGTCGCTATCCAGGCCGGCATCGCCGAACCCTACGCCAGCCGCCTGGCTTCCCTTGCCCTGACGGTGATTGCCGTTTCCATCCTGGTGCACGGCATTTCGGCGACGCCCTTGATGCAGCTTTACGGGAGGACGCTGGGGAAGCGGTTTGCGCGGCGGTAAGGGGACCGCTCCCCTCTCGCGGTTGCCATGCAATTTGAATTACGCCACGATGGCATGATCACCACTGTTTTCATGCCCATGAGCGAAACCCTCAACCCCCTTGGCCAGCCGATTGGCTTTCCCGTTCCCGACTGGCAAGGTGCAACTCGCCCCGTCCCCAAAGTCCTGGTGGGGCAATATTGCCAATTGGAGCCCCTTGACCCATCGGTTCATGCCGAGGATTTGTTCGCAGCCTTCGCCTTGGATCGGGAAGGCCGGAATTGGACCTATCTGCCTTACGGCCCTTTTGATTCGTTCGGCGCCTTTGCCGATTGGATGCGGACCGGTTGCCTGGGCTCCGATCCCCTGTTTTTCGCCATCGTCAGCCGGGAATCGGGCAAGGCCGTGGGTATGGCAAGCTATCTGCGCATCGCCCCCGATCACGGAACTATCGAGGTCGGCCACTTGAATTTCTCTCCCATCATGCAGCGGACGCCGATGGCGACGGAAGCGATGTGGCTGATGATGAAGGAGGCCTTCGCACTCGGCTTCCGGCGCTACGAGTGGAAGTGCAATGCCCTGAACCAGCCTTCGCGCCGCGCCGCCCAGCGCTTGGGCTTGTCCTTCGAAGGCGTTTTCCGCCAGGCCACGGTCGTCAAGGGACACAACCGGGATACCGCATGGTATGCGGCCATCGACCAGGAGTGGCCCGCTTTGAACGAGGCGATGACGCGATGGCTGGCACCCGGCAATTTCGATGCAGAGGGGCGCCAGCGGACTTCCCTCTCAGGACTCA
>JBLNBI010000236.1:0-3146 GCA_050259815.1 Actinomycetota bacterium
GGCCAAGAACATGGCCAACCTCAACAAATACCGTTTCGCCAAGAGCGCCGTGGCCTTCACCGACGCCGACGTGTGGATCGGCAATTGTCCGAGCGATGGCTGCTTTACCACCCTGGCCGCCGCCGTCACCTCGGACGCCATGGCCTCCGGCAACTACTTCCTCAAGGTCGATACCGGCAGCCGCAGCTTCGACACCACCTTCATGCGGGTGGCGAACATCAACAACACCTCCGCCAGGGCCGTGGCGGTGGCGGGCCGGTATTCCTGGCCCATCGCCCCCCTCGGCATCTGCGCCCTGGACGAGGACAAGTGCCCGGACAAGCTGCCGGGAGGCGAGTGCGGCTTCACCCGTGCCCTCACCTACAACCTGAATGACATCAACAAGGCCCTGGCCCCCAGCGGCATGGGCCCCGGCGACCAGATCTGGATCGACCCGGTGGCCACCAATGCCGGCGAGTGCAACGGCAGTACCAGCTTCGACCGGCCCTTCATATGCCAGGGCAAGACCAATATCGCGGCGGAAATCGGCAGCACGGTCTATACCAACACCGGGGTGTCCAACGCCCTGCTGGCCTCCCTGGACTCCCGCTTCGGGGACTACGATTCCCAGGGCCAGTGCGATCCGGCCACGGCGCCCCCAGATGCCAATGTCCGGGGCTATCTGTGGGACAAACCCAACGGCCAGCTCCCCGCCTCGGAAAACGTCCAGGAGGATTGGGCCGTCACCGCGCCCACCACCCAGTCGGCCCAGATCACCAGCGCGGCCGGGGCGAAGCCCATCACCACGGACGGCAACGGCGTGCGGTGGACCTATTCCCGGCCCTCGGCCGCCGACGCCGGCAAGGTGAACGGCAGTTACCCGGCCACCGGCAGTCCCTACAGCGCCATCAGCGGCAAGTATTTCAAGGCCCCCACCACCGGCACGCCCAAGGCCGGGCGGCGGCTGCTCAATGTGGTGGTGGTGAGCTGCAACACGGTGGGCGGCACCTGCCGGCCGGCGACGGTGAAGGGAGTGGGCGAGTTCTTCATGACCCGGCGCACCAACATCCCCGGCGACCGCAACATCTATCTCGAATTTTCCCGCTTCATCGACACCAGCAAGCTGACGTCGAAGGAAGTGAAACTCTACCGGTGAGGCCGACATGCTGAATTGCAAAAACAGGCCCGGCGGAACCGGGCAGGGCGGGGCGGCGGCGGTGGAGTTCGCTTTCGTCCTGGCCATCATGATCCTGCTGGTGGCGGGGCTCTTCGAATTCGGCCGCGTCTTCTGGTTCTACGACGCCCTGGCCAAGAGCACCCGGGACAGCGCCCGCATGCTCTCCATGACCGAGGTCAGCGGCCTCTCCACGGGGATCACCCAGGCCCAGTCCATGGTGGTGACCGCCGCCACCCAGGCCCGCCTTTCCGGGGTGACCGCCGCCAAGGTATCCGTGCGCTGCGACGACGACTACAGCGACACCACCGACTACGCCTGCACCGACAGCCGCTTCACCGTCACCAATCCGCCGGTGCGGGTGAGCGTCGGCATCACCGGCTATTCCATGACCGTGGGCGGCATCCTGCGCATGGTGCGGCAGGACGGGAGCACCTGGGCGCCCTTCGGCCTGGCCCTTTCGCCAAAAACCACCATGCCCTACATGAAGTAGGAGACGACCATGGCCAACATCCTTCTTCACCTATCCCCGCGCAGCCGGCAGACCGGCGCGGCGGCCGTCGAATTCGCCGTGGTCGCCTCGGCCTTCCTGCTGCTGGTCTTCGCCACCATGGAAATCGGTCGCCTCATGTACCTGTTCAACACCGTCCAGGAGGTGACCCGGCGGGCCGCCCGGGAAGCCGCGGTCACCTGGACCACCACCCACCAGACCACCGCCTTCAAGCAGGACGCCCTGCTGGGCGGCAGCACCCTGCCGGCGGGGGGCGAGGTGGGTACGGCGAATCTGCAGATCCAGTACCTGAACCTGAGCGGCGCCACCACCAACCCCATGCCGACGAGCCCCACGGACAACGCCCTCCAGTGCGAGAACCTGACCAACAGCTGCATCGCCAGCGTCCGGGTGTCCATCAGCGGGGTGACCTATGCCCCCATGGTGGGGCTGCTGCCCTTCCTGGCCATTCCGCTGCCGGCCTCCACGGTGACCACCCCCGTGGAAAGCCTGGGGGGCTAGCACATGACGACACCAACCCTTTTCAACCAGCACCGCCGAGCGGGCGGCAACCAGAACAACCCCGGGAAGGAATCATGAAATCGACCATATTGATGCATAAGGCAGAAACCTCGGAGACCCTGGGCCGGATACTGATGGAGGCGGATGTCGAGTGCGACGTGGCCACCGGCAGCCTCAGGCAGTTCGCCGCCAGCGGCGTTCCGGTGCGGGATCTCCTGATCGCCGAGACCGACGGCAGCGCCGCCGACCTGTCCACCGTCGAGCGCATCACCGCCCAGCACCCCAGCCTGGCGGTGATCCTGGCGGCGGCGGAGCCCGGCAACGACTTCCTGCTGAAAGCCATGCGCCTCGGCGTGCGGGAAGTGCTGACCCTGCCCTTCAAGCCGGAGGCGGTGCGGGAGGTCATCCATCGCCTGCGGCAGCGGATGGCGCCGGCCGCCCAGCGCCAGGGCAAGGTCATTGTCTTCCAGCCCAGCAAGGGGGGCAGCGGCTCCACCTTCCTGGCCGCCAACCTGGCCTACGCCCTGGCCCAGGGCGGCCGGCAGGTGGCCCTGCTGGACCTGAACCTCCAGTTCGGCGACGCCGCCCTGCACGTATCGGATACCAGCGGCAACGCCACGGTGGCCGACCTGGCCCAGAGCATCCAGCGCCTGGATGGGGAATTCCTCATGTCCAGCATGATCCACGTCACCCCGGATTTCGGCGTCCTGCCCTCCCCGGAATCCCCGGATGCGGCCATGGCCGTGCGGCCGGAGAGCGTGCAGCGCCTGCTGGAGGTGGCCCGGAACCGCTTCGACTACGTGGTGGTGGATATCGAGCGCAACCTGAGCCCCGTTTCCATCCGCGCCCTGGATTGCGCCGACACCATCATGCTGGTCACCCAACTGACCCTGCCCTTCATCCGGGACGCCAAGCGCCTCCTGGCGGTGTTCGACTCCCTGGGCTATCCCCGGGACAAGGTGCGGCTGGTGGTGAACCGCT